>JAGVJS010000283.1 GCA_020051025.1 Sphingobium sp.
CATGGGGTAGCGCGGCCGTGGACGCCGGACTGGCCGAGGCGGTGGCGATCGGCGAGCGGATCTGGCGGCGCGGGGTGGAGAAGGTGCTGGCCTTCCGCGAAGCCTGGCTGGAGGAGAATCCCGACACGGTCGATCGGTTGCTGCGTGCGCTGGCGCGGGCGGCTTCATGGTGTGACGATCCGAGCAATCATGGCACGCTGGCGGACCTGCTGGCGCAGCCGCGCTATGTCGACCAGCCGGCGGAGCTGATCGGGCGGGCGCTGAGCGGGCAGATTGTCGCTCGGATGGGAGAAGCGCCGATCGCCAATCCCGATTTCATGCTGTTCGCCCGCGAAGCGACGCCCTTTCCCTGGCGCAGTCAGGCGCTGTGGATCTATTCGCAGCTGGTGCGGTGGGGCATGGTCGACCATGATCCGGCGGCGGCGGCCAGGGCGGGCGGGGTGTTCCGGCCGGACGTCTATCGCCGGGCGCTTGCGAACAGTGACGTCGCCATGCCGGGGGCGAGCATGAAGCTGGAGGGCGCGGTGGACCTGCCGCTGGCGGTGGGATCGCGTCGGGGGGAACTGACGCTGGGGCCGGATCGCTTCTTCGACGGGCGGGTGTTCGATCCCGAACGGATCGAAGACTTTCTGGCGGGATTTGTGCCGGCGCGGTGACAATCAACGGACTGAGCCTGCTTTTCGTCATGCCAGCGCAGGCTGGCATCTCTCTTTTTCTGATCCAAGGAATTGAAAAGGAAGAGAGATCCTAGCCTTCGCTGGGATGACGGTGTTTTGCGTGTGTTGCCGACCTATTTTGTGCCTTGCAACATGATGCGTTCTGCGTGATCATATAGGAGTCGCGCATCGAAGCGTGCTGATCTGGATGTGTCGTCCCAAGGGTGGGATTGCCGTCCTCACCATATTTCGCAGCAAAGCCGCTGACCGGACTTACCGACTGGGTAACGTCCGGCCTGCGGCTTTTTTCGTGTCCATTTTCCATCTATTGGGGGACGTAGCATGGCAACCGCATTTTGGGATCGCGAAAGACAGGAGGCCCCGTCGGCCACCCCCGCGACCAGTTTCTGGAAGGCTGGCCACACGCCGACCTTGATCGCCGCATTTCTGTATTTCGACCTCGCCTTCATGGTGTGGGTGTTGCTGGGGCCGCTGGCTCCGATGATTTCCAAGACATTGATGCTGACCCCGGCCGAAAAGGGGCTGATGGTCGCCACGCCGACGCTGGCCGGCGCGCTGCTGCGCGTGGTGAACGGGTTGCTGGTCGATCGGATCGGGCCGAAGCGGTCGGGCGCGATCAGCCAGATCATCGTGATCGCCGGGCTGTTTACGGCTTGGGCGATGGGGGTGAACAGCTTTGGCGGAACGCTGGCGCTGGGCGTGATCCTGGGCTTTGCGGGCGCCAGCTTCGCCATCGCGTTGCCGCTGGCGAGCCGCTGGTATCCCGCCGAACATCAGGGCAAGGCGATGGGCCTCGCTGGCATGGGCAATAGCGGCACGGTGCTGGCTTCGCTGTTCGCGCCGATGCTGGCCAAGCTGTTCGGCTGGAACGCGGTGCTGGGTCTGGCCTGCATCCCGCTGACGATCGTGTTCGTCGCCTATATGATCATGGCCAAGGATGCGCCCAATGCGCCCGCGCCCAAGAAGATGATCGACTATTTCCAGCCGCTGAAACAGGGCGATGCCTGGTGGCTGATGGGGCTGTATTCCGTCACATTCGGCGGTTTTGTGGGGCTGGCCGCGTCGCTGCCCATCTATTTCACCGACCAGTTCGGCCTGACCCCGATCATTGCGGGGTACTGCACGGCTGGCTGCGTGTTCGCCGGGTCGCTGGTGCGGCCGATGGGCGGCGCTTTGGCCGACAGGATCGGCGGCGTGAAGACGCTGACCATGGTGCTGGTCGTGGCGGCGCTGGCGCTGGCAGGGGTTGCCTATGCGACCACGCTGGGTGGGGCGCTGGGCTTCTTCGTGCTGGCGATGCTGGCGCTGGGGACGGGCAACGGGTCGGTTTTCCAGTTGGTGCCGCAGCGGTTTCAGGCGGAAATCGGCGTGATGACGGGGCTGGTCGGTATGGCCGGCGGGATTGGCGGCTTCTACCTTGCCAGCTCGCTGGGGCTGGCCAAGCAAATGACCGGCAGCTTTGCGCCGGGCTTCCTGATCTTCGCGGGCCTTGCGCTGGTGGCGCTGGCGGGGCTGAGTCTTGTGAAGGCCAAGTGGCGCGCCACCTGGACCAGCGGCGCCCGCATCTGAGACTTGCACAAGGTGCTCCTGCGGAAGCAGGAGTCCAAGGGGCCACGGACAGCATCTGGAACCCTGGGCTCCGGCTTTCGCCGGAGCACAAATTGGCCATCTCGTCCGAGGGGGGACGATTTTTCATGAAAATTTTATGCGCAACGGCGGCCGTGCTGGCCGTCGCAGGGCCGGCTTGTGCCCGGGAACTGACGCTCAAGCCCGTTGCCGAAGCGCGGCTGCGGTACGAGCATGTTGATCAGGACGGGTTGGCGGAGAAGGCCGATGCGCTGACCGTGCGCGCCCGCGCCGGGCTGACCGCCA
>JAGVJS010000185.1 GCA_020051025.1 Sphingobium sp.
CCTGCGCCACCGTCAGCGCCGGGGGGGAGGCGTCGACGCCCAGCCCTTTTGCCTGCGGCCATTCCGCCAGCGCGGCGAGCAGCAATGCGCCCGAGCCGGTGCCGAGATCGAGGATGGTCGCTGGAGCGCGGCCGGTGAAATGGTCAATCGCTGCCTCGATCAGCGTTTCGCTGTCCGGGCGGGGAATGAGCGTGTCCGGCGTGACGGAGAGGCTGATCGTCCAGAAATCGCGGGTGCCGGTAATATGGGCGATCGGTTCGCCATCCAGCCGCCGGGCGAGCAGGGCAGGGAAGGTATCGGGCACGGTCAGGTCGCGCTGGCGCAGCAGCATGTCACCGCGCGAGAGGCCCAGCGCATGGGCCATCAGCAGTTCCGCGTCGAGCCGCGCGGTATCGCTTGCGACGGCGAGTTGGACAGTTGCGGCGCGCAGGGCGTCGGAAAGCGTCACCCCACCCCGTCCAGCTGCGCCAGCCGCGCAGCCTCATCCTCCGCGACCAGCGCGTTGATGACGTCGGACAGGCCCGGCCCTTCCAGGATTTCGGGCAGGCGGTGCAGGGTCAGGTTGATGCGGTGATCGGTCACGCGGCCCTGCGGGAAATTATAGGTGCGGATGCGTTCGGACCGGTCGCCCGATCCCACCATCGCCTTGCGCGCGCCGGCCTGTTCGCTGGCGGCGCGTTCCCGCTCCGCTTCATAGATGCGGGCGCGCAGCACCTGCATCGCCTTCGCCTTGTTCTTGTGCTGCGATCGTTCGTCCTGCTGCGTCACCACGATGCCGCTGGGCAAATGGGTAATGCGCACGGCGGAGTCGGTGGTGTTGACGTGCTGACCGCCCGCGCCGGACGCGCGATAGATGTCGATCTTGAGGTCGGAGTCGGCGATCTGGACGTCCACTTCCTCCGGTTCGGGCAGGATGGCGACGGTCGCAGCCGAGGTATGGATGCGCCCGCCGCTTTCGGTCGCGGGGACGCGCTGGACGCGGTGGACGCCGCTTTCGAACTTCAGCTTGGCGAAGACGCCAGTGCCGTTGACGCTGGCCACCACTTCCTTGAACCCGCCCTGTTCGGAGGCGTTGGCGGAGAGCAGTTCCATCTTCCAGCCCTGCGTATCGGCATAGCGCTGATACATGCGGAACAGGTCGCCGGCGAACAGCGCCGCTTCGTCGCCGCCGGTCCCGGCGCGGATTTCCAGCATGGCGGGGCGCGCATCAGCAGCGTCGCGGGGCAGTAATTGCAGCGCCAGCGCCCGTTCGGCGTCGGGTAACTGGCTTTTGAGGAGTTGCATTTCCTCCTGCGCCATTTCGCGCATCAGGGGGTCGGCGTCCGACTCCTCACCGCCAGCCATCACGTCGAGCGCAGCCAGTTCCTGCCGCAGGCGGCGCACTTCATGCGCGGCGCGGGCGACCGGTTCGATCTCCGCATATTCCTTCGACAGTTTCACGAACGCTTCGGGCGCGAGGTCGGCGCGCGTCATCGCCGCCTGCACCTCATCCCGGCGCGCCTCGATCTGCGCGATGCGTTCGGCGGAAATGTGCATCAGAGCGCCGTCACCGTCGCGATCAGAGCGTCGAGCGCCACGGCCTGCTGCTCGCCGGTGCCCAGGTTGCGCACAGCGGCTTCGCCCCGCACCAGTTCATCATCGCCCAATATGATCGCCCAGGCGGCGCCCGATGCGTTCGCGCGCTGCATGCGCTTCTTCATATTGCCGCGATAGCCCATGTCGCAGGCGATACCGGCGCGGCGCAGGTCGGCGATGATACCGGTCGCCTTCATTTCGGCGGCTTCGCCCATGGGGATGAGCACGACGGCAGGCTTGTCGATCGCAGGCTGGTCGATCAGCATCGCCAGCCGCTCGATCCCCGCCGCCCAGCCGACCGCCGGGGTGGAAGGACCGCCCAGATTTTCGATCAGCCCGTCATAGCGGCCGCCGCCCAGCACCGTGCCCTGCGCGCCCAGACGGTCGGTGATGAATTCGAACGCGGTGTGGCGATAATAATCGAGGCCGCGCACCAGACGGGCATTGCGTTCCCACGCCACGCCCGCCGCATCGAGGCCGCTCGTCACCTTTTCGAAGAAGCTGCGCGCTTCGTCGGTAAGGTAGGCGTCGATGTCCGGCGCGCTGTCGGCGACCGGGCGGTCGCGCGGATCCTTGCTGTCGAGGATGCGCAGCGGGTTCTTCGCCAGTCGTTCCACGCTGTCTTCCGACAACTGATCCCTGTGCGCCTCGAAATGGGCGATCAAAGCGGCGCGCCAGGCGTCGCGGCTCGGCCCGTCGCCCAGCGTGTTGAGGTTGAGCGTCACGCCATCTGCTACGCCCAGTTCCTTCAGCAACTGGTCGGCCAGCACCAGCAGTTCCACGTCCGCGCCTGGCTCGCCCGCGCCGAGGATTTCGGCGTCGAGCTGGTGAAACTGGCGGAAGCGGCCCTTTTGCGGGCGTTCGTAGCGAAACAGCGGGCCGTGGGTCGCCACTTTCAGCGGCGCAAATTGCTGCCAGCCTTCGGTGATATAGGCGCGGCTGATGCCGGCGGTGAATTCGGGGCGCAGGGTGATGCTGTCGCCGCCGCGATCCTCGAACGTATACATCTCCTTGGAGACGACATCGGTGCTTTCGCCCAGCGAGCGGGCGAAAACGGCGGTGGATTCGAACACCGGCACTTCGACCCGCTGGAATCCATAGAGTTTGCGCACCCGGTCGAACGTCGCGACCACATGGGCGAAGCGCTCCTGAAACGCTTCGGTGGTGCCGCCCAGCATGTCCTGCGTTCCGCGCACCGGGCGCGGCGTTTCTATCTTCGCCATGGCGCGCGCCTTTAACGAACATTGTGTCCCAAGGAAACGCGCTTTTTGGGGCAGGCTTTCAGCCTGAGTTCAGGGGGGTGGACGCAGGCGGCCCATCACGCCATGCTGAACGGCATCCGGGCCATTCGGCCCCGCAGAAATTTCTGGAGACCTTCATGATCCGCAGCCTTGCTGCCGCCCTCTGTCTTTCGACGGCTATCGCCAGTCCGCTTTTCGCGCAGGACGCGATCCGGTCCAAGCCGACCGCGCTGCCCGTCGACAGCGCAGCCCCCATGCCCAAGGATGTGCCCTATCCCGGCGGCACCATCCGTCTGGAAGTTGATGCGACCGACACGACCCAGCGCATCTTCCGCGTGAAGGAGACGATCCCCGTCGCTGCCGCAGGGCCGCTCAAGCTGATGATGCCGGCCTGGCTGCCGGGCAACCATGCGCCGCGCGGGCAGATCGAGAAACTGACCGGCCTGACCTTCACCGCCAATGGCCAGCCGGTGGCGTGGAAGCGCGACCCGCTGAACGTCTATGCCTTCCAGATCGACGTGCCGCAGGGCGCGACGGAAGTGGTGGCGCAGTTCCAGTTCCTGTCCGCGACCCAGCCCAATCAGGGCCGCGTCGTCGTGACGCCCAAGATGCTGAACATTCAATGGGAAAGCGTGTCGCTGTATCCGGCCGGCTATTATACCCGGCAGATCCCGATCCAGCCGACCGTCACCTATCCGGCGGGCTGGCAGGCCGCGACCGCGCTGCGCGGGACCAAGAGCGGCAATAGCATCGCCTATGAGACGATCGACTATGAAGCGTTGCAGGATTCGCCGGTGTTTGCCGGCACCCATTTCAAGGCCGTCGATCTTGGCAGCAATGTGACGCTGAATCTGGTGGCGGACGATGCCGACGAACTGGATTTCAAGCCGGAGCAGATCGCCAAGCATAAAAAGCTGGTGGCCGAAGCCGGCGCGCTGTTCGGCACCTATCATTTCAACCATTATGACTTCCTGCTGGCCATCACCGACGAAATGGGCGGCATCGGGCTGGAGCATCACCGCTCGTCCGAGAATCAGGTCGAGCCGGGCTATTTCAAGAAATGGGATTCGGGCGAGGCGCTGCTGGACCGCAACCTGCTGCCGCATGAATTCACCCATAGCTGGGACGGCAAGTTCCGCCGCCCCGACTTGCTGTGGACGCCCGATTTCAATGTGCCGATGCAGGATAATCTGCTGTGGGTCTATGAAGGACAGACGCAGTTCTGGGGCTATGTGCTGGGCGCGCGGTCGGGCATGTTCTCCAAGGCTGAGACGCTGGACGCCTATGCGCAGATTGCGGCGAAGCTGGACACGGCGGTCGGCCGCCAGTGGCGCCCGATGGAGGACACCACCCTCGATCCCGTCATCTCCGCCCGTCGGCCCAAGGGCTGGACCAGCTGGCAGCGGTCCGAGGATTATTACAACGAAGGCCTGATGATCTGGCTGGAGGCCGACGCGATCATTGCCAAGGCGACGCGCGGCAGGAAGGGCCTCGACGATTTCGCCAAGGCGTTCTTCGGCATCAATCCGGGCGACTGGGGGCAGGTCGTCTATAATCGCGACGACGTGATCAAGACGCTGAACGACATCGCGCCTTATGACTGGGCCGCCTTCTTCCAGAAATATGTCGATTCGCCGACGAAGGAGACGCCCAAGGGCGGCTTCATCCTGGGCGGATACAAGCTGGTCTATGGCGAAGAGCCGGGCGCCATCACCAAGGCAGCCGAGGGTGCGGGCAAGATGGTGGACCAGAGCTTCGGCATCGGCGCCATGGTCAAGAATGACGGCGAAGTCAGCGGCGTCATCTGGGACAGCGCAGCCTTCAAGGCCGGCCTCGTCACCGGCGCCAAGATATTGGCGGTCAATGGCGACGAATTTTCCGGCGATGCGTGGAAGGCCGCGATCAAGGCCAGGACGCCGATCCAGATCATCCTAAAGCAGGATAAATACTATCGCACTTTGACACTCGATTATTCGGGCGGGCTGCGCTATCCGCGCCTCGAAAAGACAGGAGAGGGTGAGGGCAGCCTCGACAAGCTGCTCAAAGCCAGAACATGAGTCACCCGCAACGCAACTTGAAGCAAAAGGCGTTTCCATGAATATCGAACTCATCTCGGTCGGCGACGATCCGCCCAACAGCCTGAACGTCATCATCGAAGTACCCGTCGGCGGCGAACCGGTGAAATATGAATTCGACAAGGCGTCGGGCGCGCTGTTCGTGGACCGCATCCTGCACACGCCGATGCGCTATCCGGCGAACTATGGCTTCGTGCCGCACACGCTGTCGCCCGATGGCGATCCGCTGGACGCGCTGGTCATCGCCCGCTCGCCCTTCGTTCCCGGCTCCGTCGTGCGTGCGCGCCCGATCGCCGTGCTCAATCTGGAAGACGAAGCCGGCGGCGACGAAAAGCTGGTCTGCGTACCCGACGACAAGACCTTCCCTTACTACAGCAATGTGGGTGAGAAGGACGATCTGCCGGGCATCGTGATGGAGCAGATCGAACATTTCTTCACCCACTACAAGGACTTGGAAAAGACCAAGTGGGTCCGCATCGGTACCTGGGGCGGGGCAGAAGACGCCAAGCGTATCACGCTGGAGGCGATCGAACGCTATCAGGCGAGCAAGGCGGAAAAAGCGGCGTAAGGCCGGCTTCTTTCTGGAAATGAAAAAGGCCGCGTGGAACATCTCCACGCGGCCTTTTTCATTTCTCCGTTCGCTTCGCGTGTGTCGAGAAGCGGATAACCCAACTCCCATGTTTCTCGACTTCGCTCGAAACGAACGGTTGTTGGCTATATGAGCCGGTCCGCATCCAGCGCCATGGCGAGCGAATCCCGGCCCTTGGGCATGCGGGCGTGGAGGCGTGCGTCGGCCTCGACCAGCCGCTCGATCCCGGCCTCCAGCTGATCTTCCGGCAGGGTGAAGGGCAGGCGCATGAAGCGTTCGAACGCGCCGCTGACGCCGAAGCGCG
>JAGVJS010000413.1 GCA_020051025.1 Sphingobium sp.
GGCTGCGCGCTTCACGCTGGCGAGCCGGATCGTCGACGCCAGCGGCAAGACGGTGGCCCGGTCCGTCACACCGGCCACATTGGCGCCCGGCGCGCATGAGGCCGTGAAGCAGGCGATGACGCTACCCAATCCGCAGCTCTGGGCCGGGCGCAAATCCCCCTATCTCTATCATGTCGTGACCGATGTGGTGGAGGGCGGCCGCGTCATCGACAGCCAGATCGTACCGCTGGGCGTGCGCACGATAGCGGTGAAGCCGGACGGCAGCGTGCTGCTGAACGGCGCGCCTTATCCGCTGCATGGCGTCAACCTTCAGCATCCCACCCGCTTCGGGCGCGGGCCGATCGTCACCGATGCGGAAATTGACGAGGATCTGGGCATCTTCGCCGATATGGGCGCGACCGCGATCCGCCTCGCCCATATGCAGCATCCCGCGCGCGTCTATGAGCGGGCGGATCAACTGGGCCTGCTGTTGCTGACTGAAGTGCCCCTGATCGATGACCATGATCCGTCCGATGCGTTCCGCGAAAATCTGATCGATCAGATGCGCGAACTGATCGCGCAGACGGGCAATCACCCCTCGGTCGCGCTCTGGGGCATCGGCAATGAAATCCGCAAGTCCGACGCCGCGTCCAACCGCATCCTCGCCGAGTTACAGGCGACTGCCAAGGCGCTCGATCCGACCCGGCCGACCACCTATGCCCATTGCTGTCTGGCGGATAGCGATCCGATCGCCCAGCATAGCGACACCGTATCCTATAATCGCTATTTCGGCTGGTACTGGACCAAGTCCGAAGACATCGGCCCATGGGCGGACGAACTCCACGCCAAATTGCCGGGGCGCCCGATCGGCGTCAGCGAATATGGCGCAGGGGCCAGCATCCTGCATCAGGAAGATCCGGTGGTAAAGCGACCGGAATCCAATGGCTATTGGCATCCCGAACAATATCAGACCGATTTTCACATCAAACATTGGCGCGAGATGAAGAAGCGGCCTTTTCTCTGGTCGACCTTCGTCTGGGTCGGGATCGACTTCCCCTCCTTCAAGCGCAATGAAGGCGACCGGCCGGCGATCAACGACAAGGGATTGGTGACCGAGGACCGGAAAGTCCGCAAGGACGCCTATTACTGGTATCAGGCCAATTGGTCGGACGTGCCGATGCTGCACATCACCAGCCGCCGCGATGTCGCCAAGCGCACGCAGCGGGTGAAGGTGCAGGTCTTTTCCAACCAGCCTTCGGTCGAACTGCGCCTGAATGGCGGAGCATGGACGCGCGTGCCGGTGGAGGATCATGTCGCGGCCTGGGATATCGATCTGGTCAAGGGTGACAACCGGGTCGAGGCACGGACGCAGGCGGGCGGCAAGATGTTGACGGATGCGGTCAACTGGACCTGGACGACCCGACCCTGATCCTACGGATGGGGGCGTAAAAAAAAGGCCGCCCGATGGGATCGGGCGGCCAGCGGGGGGGGATAGGGTTGGCGCGCAGCGCGGGTTCAGGGTCGGACTCCGGCCTCGTCGATCACTTTACGCGCCTCGGCCGGCCAGTCGCGATTGGGCAGCAGCCTATTGTCGCGCGCGACATTGCCGATCTCCTCCAGCCAGCGGCCGCCGGTGCTGTTGGAAATATGCCAGTTTCCGGTCGCGACATTGTCGGTAGAGATGCGACGTCTGTACATCTTGCCGGCCGTATTGATGTTCAGCCATTTGCCGCGCGTCTCCACGACATTGCCTGTCACGCGGACATGCTTCGATCCTTCGTCCAGATAGATGGCGATCTTGTCGCCAATGTCGAAGATATGGTTGCCGCGCACGATCGCGTTCGGATTGGCTGACAGATTATAGATCGCCCCGCCATCCATGAACCAGCTTTTCACGCCATGGATGCGGTTCCCCTCGACCAGCGTGTCGCGCAGCGTCGTAGGCGTCGTATATTTGACGTTGTGGACATAGCCTTTGGCATTTTCGTCATAATTGGGATTGCCGCCGGCGTCATTATAGCCCCAGCCCCACCCCACGGCGATGCCGTCATAGGGCGCGTCGCTGATGTCGTTATGGACGATGCGCGCGCCGCTGACATAGGTGGTCAGGATCGCGGCATTATCCTTATAATCCTGCGACACGGTGGCGACGATATTGTCCGCAATCTCCAGGTCGCGGTTGATGAGCGCGGCATCGTCGGGATGGTGCGCCGCCACCCGGACGCCGCCGGCCATGATCGCGCTGCCCGACAGGACCGTGAAGCGGTTGCGCGACACGCGGATGTTGCTGGTGGACAGGCCCACGCCCGACAGATTGGCATCCGGGTTGTTGCCGATGCCAAGGCCGATCTGTCCCAGTTGCGAAAACTGGTTGCGTTCGAAGACGATGTCGCGCGCGGCGGACACCTGAACCGCGGCGGGCATCTGGTTCCATTTCTGTCGCATGGATTCAAATTCGACACAGCCCCAGCCGCACGTTTTCCACGCCTCCGCCGGCCGGATCGGGGAGGTTTCGAGCAGAAAGGAACCGCTTTGCTGATTGGCATAGCCGGTCGGGCGCGAGGGGCCGAGCCAGCTGCTGTGCGAAAAGCGCAGTCCTTCGAACCTCAGCCGTTCGACCGGCGCGGCAGGGGTGCCGCTGATCGACACCAATGTCTCCAAACGCGGCAGGACGACGCGGCGCTTTGCGATATCCTCGTCCAGCCCCATGCGCAGATAGAGTTTGCCGGCCTGCGGGTCGATCACCCATTGATAGGGCTTGCTGTGCCAATCATTGGTCTTGTCGACAAACTCCAGTGCATTGGCCAGGAAGAGGCGGCTGTCCTGCGGGAAAATCGGCCTGGTGATCGTGTCATAGCCCCAGCTATTATTGTCCCAGGCCGGCTGCGCCATGGTGACGCGATTGCCCGCGATCGCCTGTACCGGCGAGACGCGGTCGGTGAAGAAACCGGTCGCCTGCAATTCCAGCCGTTCGGGATGCGCAAGAGTGGACAGCCATTGCAGGTCGGGATTGGTGATGGTGAAGCCGCTGGCGTCAAAGGCGACGTCGGACGCGCGGATCTCGATCCAGGGCCGCTCCGCCAATGTGTCGTCCACCCACAACTGGCGCGCGTCGATCCCCTTGGGCACGTCCGCGACATAGAGGTGGCGCTCGGCATCATGGACCTTGAAGCCGCTCACGACCTGCCCGCCCGACAGCATCGGATGCGCACCCTCGGCCGCGCGCCATGTCACGACGTGGCCATTCAACCCGCCATCGGCGCGACGGAAGAGCAGGGGTGCGTCGAGGCTATAGGTGCCGTCGGCCAGAATGACTGTGACGTCACGCTTCGCATTATGCTGCCGCACCAGCGCCTGGGCGCGGGCGAGCGAACGGACCGGTCGCGCCTGGGTGCCTGGCGCCTTGTCGTCGCCGGCCGGCGAGACATGGAGCAGTATCGGCTCCTCCTGCGCTGTTGCCGTGGTTGACACCATTATCGGCAACGCCGCCAATGCCATGCACCAGCTGCCCTTCATCCTCTTCCTCCTCGTCGCGCGCTCTTGTCGGCGCTTATGCGCGTCAGTTGATCCGGTCGAACGTCCGATGTTCGCTCTGTTCATAATATGTATGATGTTTAAAAAGGCCGCCAGACGCTGTCAATGGCCTGGCAAGCGGCTGCGGCCTGTTTATCGCAAAGGGGGAGGGTTCATCCAGTCGATCGGTACGGGCTTATCCGTCGGGGACCAGGGCGGCAGGCGGACCATGATGGAATCGAACAGATCCGACGCCAGATAGGTCGACAGCCAGAGATGAAGCCGGGCAAGCGGTTGGCCGGCAAACCAGTGTGGATCGACGGACGCATATTGTCGCACGAACGGCATGATTGCCGCGTCCGCGATGCCCGGTCTGTCGCCGCACAAATATGCGGCGCTTGCCAGTCGCGCCTCCAGTTCGAGGAGAAAGGCCAGTCCGCCGGCGCGGTGAGCGTCCTTGTCCGTCCCATGGCGTTCGGGATATTTGTAGCGATCGAGATCATATTTGAACCGGCCGTCATTGGCGGCGATCAGGGCTGGATCGTCATGATGCAGCCAGCCATGCGGATCATCGCCCGCCAGCGTCCAGCGCATGATGGCGATGCTTTCGTCGATGATTGTGCCATCGGTCAGGATCAGGACGGGCACCGTGCCCTTGGGCGAGGCGGCGAGCATCGCGTCTGGCTTCGCCGACAGCTTGACCTCGCGCAGTTCGACCGGCGTGGCGCTGATCGCCAGGGCCAGCCTGGCCCGCATGGCATAAGGACAGCGGCGGAAACTGTAGAGGATCGGCAGCACTTAGGCCGTGCCATCCTTGATCAGCCGATAGGCGGCCGTTAGCAGATGGCTCATATCCTCTTCGCTCAACACATGGAGCGGGTCATAATCGAGGCCGATCCGGCGTGCATGCCGCCAGTGATCGGCATACAGCCCCTTGTCCCCGCCAAACAGGCTATGGACATGGCGCGCCAGTATCGGCGGACAGTCGGCCGAGTTTGCCAGCCGGAAAATGGCGGCATCGACGATATGCGGTCCGATCATGATCCACAAATGGCCCCGCCATGCCGGCGCATCCGCGGCGAACGGGCTTGTGCCATCGGGCGGCAGCCGATCGTCGCGCACCGCCACCCGTTCGACCCGCAACGTGCCCGCCACAAGATGGACCGGCGCCTGCAAACGCTGCTGAAGCTGGAAAGCGAGGGTCGCGCTCATCAGATCTTCCTGTCCGGCCGAGGCGGGGAGCAGTTTAAGGATGCCGGCGGCACAGGCAGCGATCGCCGCCTTGTCCGCTTCGTTCCAGACATAGGCCTTGAACGCCCTGGCTGCCGCCCATCCATGGGACGCGGCAACGCGCTGGCCCAGTTGGGCAAGATCGGCTTGGGCGGGCATCGGCAGTCTCAATCCATGGTGGCAAGGGGAAAAGAAGGGCCGCCCATAGTCGAGCCGGGACCGGCCGCCAAGATATATGGGCAGGCGAAGCTGCGGTGTCAGACCTGCACCTCCATCGCCTGCCGTCCGGCATCGCCGAAAACCTTGAGGTAACGGGCAATCTCTTCGGCTTTGCCCGTCGCCTTCGCCGGGTTGTCGGAAAGCTTGACGGCCGGGCGGCCATCGGCCTCCACCACCTTGCAAACCAGTGATATGGGGTCCAGGCCGTCAGTATCGAATGGCGCGCAACCGCGAAAATCGTTGGTGAGGTTGGTGCCCCAGCCAAAACTTGTGCGCACTCGACCATGGAAATGGCGATAGGTCGCCTCGATACTATCCACATCCATGCCATCGGAGAAGATCAGAAGCTTTTCGCGCGGGTCGCGGCCCTTGTCCCGCCACCATCGCATGATCTGTTCACCCGCTTCGATGGGGGGCGCGCTGTCCGGTCGAAAGCCGGTCCAGTCGGCGATCCAGTCAGGTGCGTTCTTCAGGAATGCGGTTGTGCCGAAAGCATCGGGCAGGGCGATCCGCAAATTGCCGCCATAATGATCCTGCCAGTCCGCCAATACGCGATAAGGCGCGGCGGCGAGGGCTTCGTCTCCATCCGCCAGCGCCGCGAGGACCATCGGCAGTTCATGGGCGTTGGTGCCGATGGCTTCCAGATCCGCGTCCATGGCGAGCAGGACGTTGGACGAACCGATGAAACGCTTGCCCAGCCCTTCCTTCAAGGCCTCCACGCACCAGCGTTGCCACAGGAAGCCGTGGCGCCGCCGCGTGCCGAAGTCTGAAATGACAAGGTCCGACAACTGGCCGAGGCGCTCCACCTTGCTCCAGAGCCGGGCCTTGGCCCTGGCGTAGAGAATATCCAGTTCGAAGCGTCCCCGCCCCTTCATCGCGGCGCGGGAGCGCAATTCGTTGATGATGGACAGGGCGGGAATTTCCCACATCGTCGTGTGCGTCCATGGGCCATGGAACAGCAGTTCATATTGGCCGTCGCGTTTGTGCAGTTCATAGTCGGGCAAACGAAAATCGGCGAGCCAGGCGATGAAATCGGGGCTGAACATCTGCGCCCTGCCATAGAAGCTGTTGCCCGACAGCCAGATCAGTTCCTTCTTCCCGAAACGCAACGAGCGAACATGGTCCAGCTGCGCGCGTAGCTCGCCTTCTTCGATCACATCCGCCAGTCGCACCGATGTCGTGCGGTTGATGAGGGCGAAGCTGGCCGCAACGTCGGGATAAAGGTGTCGAATCATCTGCAGCATCAGCAGCTTGTAGAAATCCGTATCGAGCAGGCTGCGCACGATCGGATCAAGCCGCCAGTTATGATTATAGGTTCGCGTCGCTATGTCGGTGAAAACCATCGAAAGTCCGTTCAGCCTGTGCCGCATCGACCATAAGAGGCGAGGGCGTTCTTGTCAGGCGATGTTTGCCGCAGCTGGCGACTGGCAGCGGGCAAAAAGAAAGGCTGATCGTTACCGACCAGCCTTGAAAGTTTTTAGGAGAGGATGCCTGAAAGGCAAGGCACCTTTCGCATCAAGGGCGCAGACGGGCAAATGCGAAGCGGGCGACTGCGATTGCATCCGGCGCAATCGCCGAGCCTGTCTTGATCGTCCTGCCTTATGATCCGATCGTCAGGTCAGCGGTCATCCGGCATCCCGGGCCAGGCTCCTTTGTCTTGACATAGGCATTGAGAAACGGGGTTGACGCAATGTGGGGCGGGATTGACACACAGTTCTGCCGACGCGGTCCTGATGCTGCCGTCATTCCGTTGGATCGTGACAGGCTATGCGGGTTGCAACCAGCCGCGATAGTGGACCAGTTGCCCGATCAGAGGCAGGGCGATCGGCACGTCGAAATGAAAGCGTCCATTGTCCGCCCATTCCCGTGCGGTCGAACGCGGGGCGAGCCGGATCGGCAAGGGCAATGGGCCGATCCACCATCGCCGCATGATCATGGTCAATCCGCGATCGTCGCTGGGCAGGTCGAAAGCGAAGCGGAACGGGCCGAACCGTTCGACCAGCCAGGGACCATGCTGGCTGAGATGGCTGCGGAAGCGCCGCCCGCCAAAGTCACGGGTCCAGCGTTCTTGTCCGCCAGCCTGCTGGAAATGGACATGCAGATCATATCGACCGGCGCCTGGAAAGCCCATGATCTGCGCCACCCATCGGGCGAGCGGGTTGGCGGCGCCGGCGACC
>JAGVJS010000209.1 GCA_020051025.1 Sphingobium sp.
CCCGCCGCCCTGCTCTCCAAAAGCCGCGTCTTCGGCGTGCTCGGCACCGACGCCACCGTGCGCCAGCCCTATGTCGATCGGCTCGCGGCCGAACATGGCGCCGACTGCACGGTGCTGCGCCATGGTTCAGCCACGCTGGTGCAACTGGCCGAAGCAAAGCTGCGCGGCGATCCGCTCGATCCGCAGGTCGCCCGTGATGCGCTGGCCGGCCTTATAGACCAGCCGGGCGGCGACCGCATGGATATGGTCGTTCTCGCCTGCACCCATTTCCCTCTGGTCGAACCGGAACTGGCCGCAGCCGCGCCGCACCCGATGAGCTTCGTTCATGGCGGCGACGGCATCGCCCGCCGCATCCTCTATCTGACCCAGGGCCAGCCCTGGCCGGACGCACCAGCGCCCGGCATGGCGGTCTTTACCCGTGTAGATGAAAGACAGGAAGCGCTGCGTCCCGCACTCGCCAGCTATGGTCTCGACCGGATCGAGGCACTCTGACCCATGGGCCTTTTGTCCAATGGCCAATCCTTTCTATCAGTCTGATAGGTATTTCTCCCTAAAGTTGCGAGCGGTTAGCGCTGGTAATGAGGGGAACGCGCAGGTAAATGCAGCATCCGGGCAGAGGATGACGCAGCGACAAAAACAGCGCGCGAACAACGGGAAGACAGGCGTAGTGAATTACAAGCACATCTTTTCGCAGGCGATTGACCGGCTCCACAGCGAGGGTCGCTATCGCGTGTTCATTGATATCCTGCGCAACAAGGGCGCCTTTCCGAACGCCCGCTGCTTCCACGGCCATAATGGGCCGAAGCCTATCACCGTCTGGTGTTCCAACGACTATCTCGCCATGGGCCAGCACCCCAAGGTCGTCGCCGCGATGGAAGAAGCGCTGCACGATGTCGGCGCCGGCTCGGGCGGCACCCGCAATATCGGTGGCAACACCCATTATCATGTCGATCTGGAAGGCGAACTGGCCGACCTGCATGGCAAGGAAGCGGCGCTGCTCTTCACCTCGGGCTATGTCTCGAACGAAGCGACGCTCTCCACTCTGGCCAAGCTGCTGCCGGGCTGCATCATCTTTTCCGACGAACTGAACCACGCCTCGATGATTGCGGGCATCCGCAATTCAGGCTGCGAAAAGCGCGTCTTCCGCCACAATGACGTCGATCATCTGCGCGAGCTTCTCGCCGCCGAAGATCCGGACGCGCCCAAGCTGATCGCGTTCGAAAGCGTCTATTCGATGGACGGCGACGTCGCGCCGATCGCCGCGATCTGCGACCTGGCCGACGAGTTCAACGCGCTCACCTATCTGGACGAAGTCCATGCCGTGGGCATGTATGGCGCACGCGGCGGCGGCATTTCGGAACGGGACGACGTCGCCCACCGCCTGACCATCATCGAAGGCACGCTGGGCAAGGCGTTCGGCGTGATGGGGGGCTATATCGCCGCCGACCAGATGATCGTGGACGTGATCCGCAGCTATGCGCCCGGCTTCATCTTCACCACCTCATTGTCCCCGGTGCTGGTCGCCGGCGTGCTGGCGAGCGTGCGGCACCTCAAGGCATCGAGCGAAGAGCGCGAAGGCCAGCAGGCCTCCGCCGCCAAGCTCAAGCAATATATGCGCGACGCGGGCCTGCCGGTGATGGATTCGGTCACGCATATCGTGCCGCTGATGGTCGGCGACCCGGTCAAGGCCAAGCGGATCAGCGATATATTGCTCGCCGAATATGGCGCCTATGTGCAGCCCATCAATTATCCCACCGTCCCCCGCGGCACCGAGCGCCTGCGCTTCACGCCCGGCCCCGCGCACACCGAAGAGATGATGCGTGACCTGGTGGAGGCACTGGCCGAAATCTGGGATCGCCTGGAACTGGAAAAAACCGCGCGCCAGGCGGCCTGAGCCGGCGGGGAGAGAAGCGCAGCCTTTTCCCTCGTCCCTCGCCGATACCCTCAAAGCCGGATCAATCCACCCCGCACGGCATAACCGCGATACAGCGTCCGGCTATGCGGGAAACCGCCCATTTCCTGTGCCAGCCGCTCGATCGCGGGCGCCAGTTCCCGGCGCGGCGAAACATGAAACTTGTCCAGCCACCCGAACAGTGCCCGCTTCCACACCCCCGGCAACGCCTCCTGCTGCCCGAAGTCGACAATTTCCAGCTTGCCGCCCTGCGCAACGCAGCGCGCCGCCTGCGCCAGCGCCATTTCCCATTCCGGGATCATCGACAGCGCATAGCTGATGAAGACCCGCTCGAACTTTGCGCGGCCGAACAAAGCCTGTGCATCGAACCCACAAGCATCGCCCTGCGCCAGCGTCACCCGGTCGCCCATGTCGACCTTGGCCACCGACGCCCTTGCCGTCTCCAGCATCGCCTCGCTGATATCGACGCCATAGAGCCGCGCCTGCGGCCAGGCCTTGCCCACCGCGATCAGGTTGCGCCCGGTGCCGCAGCCAATCTCCAGCACCGCGCCGCCCGCCGGCGGATCAAGGTCGGCGATCAGCCCGTCGCGCCCCAGCAGATAATATTTGCGCGTCAGGTCGTAGATATGCCGCTGGTAACGATAGACCCCGTCCATCAGCCCCTTATGATCGCTCACAGCGCGTCCTTCAGCACATAGAGATGCACGCCACCATAAATGGCCGACCGGTCGCGCGCCGTATAATCGAGCGATGCGTCAGCCCGATAATCCCAGCGGTTCAGCACGGCATCGACCACCCGGCCCGGCAATATGCTCGGCTCGCCAGCGGTACGGAACAGCACGCGGGCACCGGGCTTGGCCGTGCGCGTGATCTGCGCCCACAATGTGTTCAACTGGTCGTCGTCCATCCAGTCCTGCGCATCGAGCAGGATATAGCGGTCGCAGGACGCATCCGGCTGGCTGGCGAGGAAATCGGTGAAATTGATGTGCCGCACGTCAACCCGCTCAGCCCGGGCACGCACGGCATCGTGATTCGCCGCTTGCAGATAGGGCGGCAACGGCCCTTCAATCTGCCCGTTCTTGGCAGCATAGCCGCGCCCAAACGCCTGCACCGCGAAATAATTATCCTTCATGTCGAAATCGCAGGCCAGTTTCTTGAGCCGCGCCTTCAGGACATTGTCCATCCGGTCGTCGCCGGCCAGCGCCTCGAACTGGGCGGGCGGAATGCCCAGGCCAAAGAGCGACGCTGGCTGGCTGGTCAGCCAGCGCACGAACCCCTTGTCGAAGATCGGCGCCAGTTCGCGCTCGAAGATTTCGACCTGTTCCTCCCGGCTGCGCGCGTCCAGCATTCGCTTCGGATTGATGCCATGCATCCGCGCCAGCAGATGCGCCACGCCGATGAAGCGGCCGAGCAGTCCATGTTTATAGATACCCCGCGCGAAGCCGCCGATGCGGCGGCGCCCGATCAGGTCACGCCCTTCCCAATAACGCCGCGTCGCCTCGTCCAGATGCGGCGCGACAACGCTTTTATAAGCGGCGACATTGGCCTTATTGTCGGCCTGCGCGAAGAAGCGATGGAAAGCGGCATGATCGGGCAATTGACGCGCCGCCATCAGCTTCAACTTATTGAGCGCGATATGCGCGGTATTGAGGTCCACGGCGGTGATTTTCGCCGGGTCCGCGGTCAGATAGGACAGGACATTGCAGCCACCCGACGCGATCGTCACCACATGGCTGTCCGGCGTGATCGCCAGCGCTTCCATGTCCACCGCCGGATCTTCCCAGATTTGTGCATAGACAAGGCCACGAAAGGCGAAGGTGAAGGCACGTTCCAGCAGGCCCTGCTTCGACAGATGGCGATGACGATGCACCGCATTGGTGATTTTCTGATGGGCGGTCGCGGTCATGGCTGCAATCCTACTTTGCCAGGTCGTTCTGCCGCCGATAGGGCAATGGCGTGTCGCCCGCGTGACCGAGTGATGACGCGACGATGACGCACCTTGCGGAACCGGGACGCCCCATCCCAACTTCTGCATCCATGGCCCACTGGATCGAACCCCACCCCACCGGCATCTACGTCCGCCCCGCCGATGCGTGGATCGACCCATCCCTCCCGCAAGAGCGAGCGCTCGTCACGCACGGCCATGCCGATCATGCGCGCGGTGGCCATAGCCATGTCTGGGCCACGCGGGAGACATTGGCGATCATGGCGCTGCGCTATGGCACGGCCAGCGGCACCGCGGTCGGTTATGGCGAAGAGGTCCGGATGGGGGGCGTCACCATTCGCTACGTTCCCGCCGGCCATGTGCTGGGATCGGCGCAGATATTGCTGGAACATGCGGGTGAGCGCGTGGTCGTGACGGGCGACTATAAGCGCCGGCCCGACCCGACATGCAAAGCCTTCGAGCCGATCCCGTGCGACATCTTCGTGACGGAGGCGACATTTGGCCTCCCCGTCTTCCGCCATCCCGACACCGGCAGCGAAATGGACCGGTTGTTGACTGCGCTCCATGCCAACCCCGATCGCTGCGTGCTGGTGGGCGCCTATGCGCTGGGCAAGGCGCAGCGGATCATATGCGAATTGCGGGCGCGCGGGCATCATGCCCCCATCTACATTCATGGCGCGCTGGAACGTATGTGTGCGCTGTACGAGGATTTCGGCATCGCCATGGGCGAACTGCGCCCCGCCACCGGCGTGCCGGCCAAGGAAATGCGGGGCCATATCGTCGTCTCGCCGCCCTCCGCCCTCAACGACCGCTGGAGCCGCCGCCTGCCCGATCCGATCACCGCCATGGCGTCAGGCTGGATGCGGGTGCGCCAACGCGCCCGGCAGAAGAATGTCGAACTGCCGCTGGTCATTTCCGACCATGCCGACTGGGACGAACTGACCGAGACCATCCGGGAAGTCGCCCCCACCGAAACCTGGATCACCCATGGCCGGGAGGAAGCGCTGCTCCACTGGTGCATGACCCACCAGATCCGCGCCCGCGCCCTGGCGCTGGTCGGTCGCGAAGATGAGGATGAGGGGTGATGCCTTTCAAGCCCCCACATCCGTTCGGTTCGAGCCTGTCGAGAACTCTCACGCGCTGGTTCTCGACAGGCTCGAACCGAACGGGAGGCGAAGTATGAGGCAATTCTCCCAACTGCTCGATGCCCTCGTCTACACCCGCTCGCGCAACGGCAAGCTGGCCCTCATCGCGGCCTACATGCGCGAAGCGCCCGATCCCGACCGTGGCTGGGCGCTCGCCGCGCTGACCGGCAATCTTGACCTCAAGGCCGTCAAATCCTCCGCCATCGGCGAGATGATCCGCGCCCGTACCGATCCCATCCTCTATGAAATGAGCCGCGACTATGTCGGCGACCTCGCCGAAACCGTCGCCCTGCTCTGGCCCAAGCGGGAAGACCAGTCCGCCGAACTGGATGATGGCTCGCTCAGCCTCTCCGCCGTCATCGACCGCCTGTCCCATGTCAGCCGCGCCGCTGCGCCCGACGCGCTGGCGCAGATGATGGACCATCTCGACTCCTCCGGTCGCTTCGCCCTGTTGAAACTGGCCACCGGCGGCCTGCGCGTCGGCATCTCCGCCCGCCTCGCCAAGACCGGCTTTGCGCAAGCCTTCGGCCTTGACGTTGATGACGTCGAACAGGTCTGGCACGCCCTGTCGCCACCTTATTCAGCGCTGTTCGACTGGGCCGAAGGCCGAACCACTCGCCCCGACCCTGAAGGCACCCCCTATTTCCGTCCGTTCATGCTGGCCCACCCGCTGGAGGCCGACAGCGTCGATCTCAACGACTATGCAGTCGAATGGAAATGGGACGGCATCCGCATCCAGATCGTCGGAACGGGCAAAGAAACCCGCCTGTACAGCCGCGCGGGCGACGATATCAGCGCCAGCTTCCCCGAAATCGCGCAGGCGTTCACCGGCCATGCCGTGCTGGATGGTGAACTGCTGGTCCGCGGCGACGCTCAGGGCGCCAAGGAACATGGGGGCGCTGCCGCCAGCTTCAACGCCCTCCAGCAACGTCTCGGCCGCAAGGCTGTGACCGCAAAGATGATGGGCGACTATCCCGCCTTCGTCCGCTTGTACGACCTGCTACTGGAGGGCGGCGACGATCTGCGCGCCCTGCCCTGGACAGACCGCCGCGCCCGGCTCGAATCCTATATGCCGCAGCTCGCCGCCGACCGTTTCGACCTCTCGGCCCTCATCAACGCCCCCGATTTCGAAGCCCTTGCCGACATTCGCGCCGGCGCGCGTGACGCCGCGGTCGAGGGTGTGATGCTCAAGCGCCGCGACAGCCCCTATGTCCCCGGGCGCAAGGCCGCGCTTTGGTATAAATGGAAACGCGATCCCCTGACCGCCGATTGCGTCATGATGTATGCCCAGCGCGGTCACGGCAAACGCTCCTCCTTCTATTCGGACTATACATTCGGCTGCTGGACGGCGGACGGCGAATTGCTGCCGGTGGGCAAGGCCTATAGCGGCTTCACCGACGAAGAGCTGAAATGGCTCGACCGTTTCGTTCGCGGCAATACGGTCAACCGCTTCGGCCCGGTCCGCGAGGTTGAAAAGACACTGGTGCTGGAAGTCGCGTTCGACAGCATCCACGACAGCAAGCGCCACAAATCCGGCCTCGCCATGCGCTTCCCCCGCATCGCCCGCATCCGCAAGGACAAGCCGGCGCATGAGGCGGATATGATTGAGGGATTGCGCAAGCTCATCGGCTGACACATGATAGGATCAAAGGGAGAACGATGATGAGCTATGAAGGCAGCTGTCACTGTGGCGCAGTGACATTCAGCGTCGCGGGGGAAGCCCCCACCGAAGGCATGACCTGCAACTGCTCCCATTGCAGCAGCAAGGGCTTTGTCCTCACCTTCGTGCCCGTCGATCAATTCACGCTGGAAAGCGGCGCCGATCACCTCACCGACTATCTCTTCTACAAGCACAATATCACGCATCAATTCTGCCATGTCTGCGGCGCGCAGCCCTTCGCGCTCGGCAAATCACCACAGGGTGACATGCGCGCGATCAACCTACGCTGCGTGCCGTCGGTCGATATCGACGCGCTGACGATCCAGAAGGTCGACGGCGCGAGTTTTTAAGGAAATTTCCATTCGTTTCGAGCGAAGTCGAGAAACGCCCAACGGCGCTTCCCGCTTCTCGACTTCATTTGAAGCGAACGGAAAAATAGGACTTACTCCAGCCGCCTCACCTTCGCGCCATTGCCACCCTTTTGCCCGCCGGCATCCATCGACCGGATATAGCTGCCTTCCATCACCATGCCCGTCGCCGGATCGATATCCGCCTCCAGCAGATCGTTAATCTTGATGTCGCCCAGCGCCTTGCGCATCTCCGCGATCTTGCCTTCCGGCGCTTTGTCTCCGCTCGCGCGGATCATCGTTTCCAGATAGGCTGTGATCGCTTGGCCTGCGGCTTTCGGGTCCATCTCCGTATGCTGTTCCCAATGAAAAACAGCCGCCTCGCGGGTCAGGCGCATTCGGCTGGTCGCGGGTAGCGGCGTGGGAAATATGCCGGTGTCCAGTTCGATCTCCGCCTCATACCATTCGCCCAGTTCCTTGGGATTGCGCCCCAGCCCCAGGAAAGTGGCCCAGGGTTTCAGGAACAGCTGCGCCGCCTGTTCAGGCGAAAGCTGCTGGAAACCCGCTGCCATTTTCTCGATCATCGCCGCCGCCGGAGCGCGCTTGGCCTCATCCGGTTCGATCAGCGCGACGACGTCTGTCAGGCCCGCACCGATCTTGCCCTTCAGCGCGTCCCAGTCGCGCAATCGCAGTACCTCGCCATCCGGCCCGACATCATATTCCATCGGCTCCATGAAGGGACGGAGCGACGGTGGCATCCTGGGATCGCCGACCTTCAGGCTGAACTCGGTCAGGCCCGGCAGCGCGCCCTTCACCAGTTCGATCCGCAGCACATAGCCCTCGCCGTCGCGGCGGAACTGCATCACCTGCTCGACAATTCCCTGCTGCTCCTGCTCGCCCCGGCTCCGCAGCGTCGACACTTCATAGCGCAGCGGCGTATCGAGCGGCGGAGCGAAGGTCAGCTTGACCGGCCCCTTGGTCGCCTGCGCCTTTGTCACGGGATCGGCCGCCTGTACGGCCGGCGACGCACCCATCATACCCATCAGGACGATAGCCGCGAGCAGAGGCTTTTTGAAACCAGACCAACTCTGACTTTGCGCTGTCATTCGAGCCTCCTATATGGGCGCTTTCGCGCGACCGGCGCGACCATAGCCATGGAGCAATATTAGTGAGCAAGGTTCTTGTCATCGGCGCGGGCGGCGTCGGTTCCGTCGCGGTCCACAAGATGGCCATGAACGCTGATATTTTCAGCCATATTACGCTCGCCAGTCGCCGCCTTATCAGCTGCGAAAAAGTCGCCGAATCGGTGAAGGCGCGCACCGGCGTCACGATCGACGTGGCGCAGGTCGACGCCGACAATGTCGAAGAAACCATTGCGCTGATCCAGAAGGTTCAGCCCAAGCTGGTCGTGAACCTCGCCCTTCCCTATCAGGATCTGGCGATCATGGACGCGTGCCTCGCGACCAAGACCGACTATCTCGACACCGCGAACTACGAACCGCGCGACACCGCGAAATTCGAATATAGCTGGCAATGGGCCTATCAGGACCGCTTCAAGGAAGCGGGCATCATGGCGCTGCTGGGTTCGGGCTTCGACCCCGGCGTCACCAGCGTCTTTGCCTCCTACATCAAGAAGCATCTGCTGGACCGGATCGACACGCTCGACATTCTCGACTGCAATGGCGGCGACCATGGCCAGCATTTCGCGACCAACTTCAACCCGGAAATCAACATCCGCGAAGTGACCGCCCCGTCACGTCACTGGGCCAATGGCGAATGGGTCGAAGGGCCGGCTTTGAGCCACAAGCAGGAATTCGATTTCGATCAGGTCGGTCCGAAGAACATGTACCTCATGTATCATGAGGAACTGGAAAGCCTCGCCACCCATTACCCGGAAATCCAGCGCATCCGTTTCTGGATGACCTTTGGCGACGCCTATCTGAAGCATCTGGAAGTGCTTCAGAATGTCGGCATGACCCGCATCGATCCGGTCATCTATAATGGTCAGGAAATCATCCCGCTTCAGTTCCTGAAGGCCGTTCTGCCCGAACCGTCCAGCCTGGGTTCGACCACCAAGGGCAAGACCAATATCGGCGACATCGCAACGGGTCAGAAGGACGGTCAGGAAAAGACGTACTACGTCTATCAGGTCTGCGACCATGAAGACGCCTATGCCGAAACCGGCAATCAGGCGGTCAGCTACACCACCGGCGTCCCCGCAATGATCGGCGCAGCCATGATGCTGACCGGTGCGTGGAAGGGTGAGGGCGTGTTCAACATCGAACAGTTCGATCCCGATCCCTTCATGGACATGCTGAACAAGCACGGCCTGCCCTGGCAGGTGAAGGAACTGGACGCGCCGCTGGCGTTCTGACGATCCCGCCGGGATCGTCACCCCAGCGAAGGCTGGGATCTCATGCGGCGTCGCCGTGCCCTCTCGCCTGAGACCCCAGCCTTCGCTGGGGTGACGGAGTAAAGTTTCATGGAAACCCGCGCCGGCGATCCCGCCGCTTTCGCCCATTTCGACCTGTACCGCGTCCCCTCGCCCGCCTTCGTGGTGGATGAGGCCGCGGTGCGCCGCAACCTCGCCGTCCTGCGCGACATAGGCGACCGCTCAGGCATCAAGGTGCTGGGCGCGCTCAAGGCCTTTTCCATGTGGTCGCTGGGCAGCGTCGTCGGCGAATATCTCGACGGCGTCTGCGCGTCGGGTATATACGAAGCCCGCCTCGGCCGTGAAGAGTATAAAGGCGAAGTGGCGACCTATTGCGCCGCCTACAAGCCCGCAGACCTTGCGGAAATCCTCAAGATTTCCGACCATGTCATCTTCAACAGCCCCGGCCAGATCGCCCGGATGAAGCCGGTGATCGACGCCGCCCGCGCCGATGGCCGCGTCTTCGACATCGGCCTGCGCCTCAACCCCCTCAATCCGGAGGGGGAAGTGCCCAAATATGACCCGTCGCAGCCGCACAGCCGCCTTGGCTTTCCGGTCGACCAGCTTCGCGCGGAGCATCTGGCGGGCGTCGACGGCCTGCATATCCATAATCTGTGCGAACAGGATCTCGGCCCGCTGGAGCGCACATGGGCCGCGATCGAACCCCATGTCATGCCCCATGTCGCCGGCCTCAAATGGCTGAATTTCGGCGGCGGCCACCATGTCACCCGCGTCGACTATCAGGTCGACGACCTTGTCGCCTTCCTCCAGCGGATCAAGGCGCAGACCGGCCTCGAACTTTATATCGAGCCGGGCGAGGCGATGGCGCTGGACGCGGGCATCCTCATCGGCGAAATCCTCGACGTCATCGACAATGGCATGCCCGTCGCCATCACCGACATCAGCGCCACCTGCCACATGCCTGACGTGATCGAGGCACCCTATCGCCCCGCCATGTTGCATGAGCAGGAAGATGGCGCCGTCACGCGCCTTGGCGGCCCCTCCTGCCTCGCGGGCGATATCATCGGCGACTATCGCGTCCCCGGCGGCGCGGAACCGGGCGCCCGCATCGCCTTCCTCGACCAGGCCCATTATTCGATGGTGAAGACCAATACCTTCAACGGCGTGCCCCTGCCGGCCATTTGGCTTTGGAATAGCGAATCCGATCAACTCACGGAAATCCGATCCTTTTCATATGACGATTTTAAGACTCGGCTATCCTGACTTTCATCCCTCAGGCGCATGATTGCATGCGTTAATCGGGCGGAAAGCATCTTCCGCCCGATAGAAAATTCCTTTCTTTTCAACAGCTCACCCAAGCTCCAGCACGGTTCATGGCAGGGCGCGCAACAAATTTGAGATGCGTGCTTTACAGGGGGGCACCCTCCGCATATATCGACCGTCCGCTGCCCCATGGGACTTCCACCGCAAGGCAGCTTTTTCGCCCTGAACTACACTGGAGGTCCCTTGAATTGCACAAGCATCCTAGCGCGCTGGGGGTAGCGACCACCCTCAAACCGGCAGCACCGGTAACGCTGATTCGCCCCGAAGCCGCCGCTCGGGCCGCCCGCTTCTTTACGGAGAAGTTTCCGGGTCGCTCGCTCTATGCGGTCAAGGCGAATCCGTCTCCTGATCTGATCCGCACGCTGTTCGCATCGGGCATCACGCATTTCGACGTGGCCTCGATCGCCGAAGTGCGCCTGGTCGCCGAGACGCTCGCTGGCGAGGAAGGCGTGAAGCTCTGCTTCATGCATCCGGTCAAGGCCGAAGAAGCGATCGCGCTGGCTTATCATGACTATGGCGTGCGCACCTTCTCGCTCGACACGATCGAGGAGCTGGAAAAGATCATGCGCGCCACCGGTGACGCGACCGATCTGGAGCTGTGCGTGCGTTTGCGCGTGTCTTCCGAACATTCGGAACTCTCCCTGGCGTCGAAGTTCGGCGCGGAACTGGGCGAAACCCGCGAACTGCTGATGGCCACCCGTCAGGCCGCCGACGCGCTGGGCATCTGCTTCCATGTCGGCAGCCAGGCGATGAGCCCCCAGGCCTATAGCGACGCGATCGAGCGCGTCCGCGCCGCCATCGTGGACGCAGCCGTCACGGTCGACATCATCGATGTCGGCGGCGGCTTCCCGTCCATCTATCCGGGCATGGAGCCGGTCGCGCTCGAAAATTATTTCGAAGCGATCCACCGTGGCTTTGAAAGCCTGCCGGTCAGCTATTCGTCGGAACTGTGGTGCGAACCCGGCCGTGCGCTGTCGGCCGAATATAGCTCGGTCGTCGTCCGCGTCGAACGCCGCCGGGGTGACGAACTCTACATCACTGACGGCGCCTATGGCGCACTGTTCGACGCCGCGCATATCGGCTGGCGTTTCCCCGTGGCCTTGCTGCGGGAAGACGAAAGCGAGGAGGAACTGACCGGTTTCTCCTTCTACGGCCCGACCTGCGACGACATGGACCATATGGTCGGTCCCTTCATGCTCCCGTCGGACGTGAAGGTCGGCGACTATATCGAAATCGGCATGCTCGGCGCCTATGGCGCGGCTATGCGCACCGGTTTCAACGGCTTCACGTCGGAAGCGACGATCGAGGTGGAGGATGAGCCGATGGCCAGCCTCTACACCGAAGTGCTGCCGGCCCGCCGTCGCGCAAACGTCATCAAGCTGGGCTAAGCGCCTCGCAAGAGAGGATTAAGTCCCTCGCCGCTTCCCCTTTGCGGCGAGGGATTTTTCTTATCTGCGAAAGATGCCGACCAGTTCGACATGGGTGGTCCAGCGGAACTGGCCGACCGGCTTGACGCTCTCCAGCCGATATCCCGCAGCCGTCAGATGCACGGCATCACGCGCAAAGCTGGCCGGATTGCAGGACACATAGGCTATCACCGGCACGCTCGACGCAGCCAGTTGCAACACCTGCTCCTTCGCGCCGGCCCGCGGCGGGTCCAG
>JAGVJS010000110.1 GCA_020051025.1 Sphingobium sp.
CATGACCGCTGAGCAGGGCAAGCCGATTGCGGAGGCTGAGGGCGAGATCCGCTACGCTGCCAGCTTCGTCAAATGGTTTGCCGAGGAGGCCCGTCGTATTGAAGGCGGCATCATCCCCGCACCGGAGGCCAATCGCCGGATATTGGTGATGAAGGAGCCGGTCGGCGTGTCAGCTGCGATCACGCCGTGGAATTTCCCGGCGGCGATGATCACGCGCAAATGCGCGCCTGCCCTGGCAGCAGGGTGTCCGGTGGTGGTAAAGCCATCCGACCTGACACCCTTTACCGCGCTGGCACTGGGCAAGCTGGCCGAGGAAGCCGGCGTGCCCGCCGGCGTCTTCAACATCGTCACCGGCCTGCCGGGCGCGATCGGTGGTGCGCTGACCGCGAGTCCGGTGGTGCGCAAACTGTCCTTCACCGGATCGACCCGCGTGGGTGCGCTGCTGATGCGGCAATGCGCTGACACTATCAAGCGAGTGAGCTTCGAGTTGGGCGGCAATGCGCCGCTGATCGTGTTCGACGACGCCGATGTCGACGTTGCCGTTGCCAGCACGATGGTCAGCAAGTTCCGCAACGCGGGCCAGACCTGTGTTTGCGCCAACCGTATCCTGGTGCAGGACGGCGTTTATGACCAGTTTGCCGAGAAGCTGGCCAGGGCCGTCAGCGCGCTGACGGTCGCACCGGGCGATCTGCCGGGCAGCACTATCGGGCCGCTGATCAACGCCGCCGCCGCCGACAAGGTGAAGGCGCATGTCGAGGATGCGCTGGCTCATGGCGCCACCCTGTTCGCGCAGGCGCCCAATGAGATGGGTGGCGATCGGTTCGCGACCCCGGTGGTGCTGACCGGCGCGACGCGGGACATGCGATTGGCCGAGGAGGAGACGTTCGGGCCAGTCGCCCCCCTGTTCCGCTTCAGCCATGAAGAGGAAGGGATCGAGCTGGCCAATGCGACCAGCTATGGCCTGGCCAGTTATTTCTATACCGAAAATCTGCATCGTGCCTTCCGCGTAGCGGAGCGGCTGGAGGCCGGGATGGTCGCGCTGAACAGCGGATCGGTAGCGATGGAGGTCGCGCCGTTCGGCGGGGTCAAAATGTCGGGCCTGGGCCGCGAAGGCGCCCATGCCGGTATCGAGGAATATCTGGAAACCAAGGCGTTCCACATTGCAGGACTGAAACTTTAGACCCTGCTTTTCCGCTTCGGGCCGAGCCTGTCGAAGCCCTCTATTTCTAAAGACAGAAAAGCCCTTCGACAGGCTCAGGGCGAATGGGAGATTTTCATGGCCAATATGCGCAACTATTCCATCTCCGTCATTCCCGGCGATGGCATCGGCAAGGAAGTCATGCCCGAAGGCATCCGCGTGCTGGAACGCGCGGCGAGCCTTTATGGCTTTTCGATCGAACAGAAATGGCAGGATTTCGCCTGCTGCGATTATTATGCCAAACATGGGCAGATGATGCCCGACGACTGGAAGGCGCAGATCGGCAATCCCGATGCGATCTTCTTCGGCGCAGTAGGCTGGCCCGACACGGTGCCGGACCATATTTCGCTCTGGGGATCGCTGCTCCAGTTCCGGCGGGAGTATGATCAATATGTCAATCTGCGCCCCGTTCGGCTGATGCCCGGCGTCCCCTGCCCGCTTGCGGGACGGGAGCCGGGCGACATCGACTTCTGGGTGGTGCGCGAAAATACCGAGGGCGAATATAGCTCGGTCGGCGGGAAGATGTTCCCCGGTACGCCGCGCGAAGTGGTCATTCAGGAAACGGTGATGACCCGCCATGGCACCGACCGGGTGCTGCGCTATGCGTTCGAGCTGGTGGCAACGCGGGAGCGCAAGCATGTCACATCCGCCACCAAGTCCAACGGCATTGCCATCACCATGCCCTGGTGGGACGAGCGCGTGGAGGAGATGGCGAAGAATTATCCGACCGTCACCCATGACAAATATCATATCGACATTTTGACGGCGCAGTTCGTGCTGAACCCCGACCGGTTCGACGTGGTGGTCGCCTCCAACCTGTTCGGCGACATATTGTCCGATCTTGGCCCGGCCTGCACCGGCACGATCGGCGTCGCGCCGTCGGGCAATATCAATCCGGATCGCACCGCGCCGTCGCTGTTCGAACCGGTGCATGGCTCCGCGCCCGATATTGCGGGCAAGGGGATTGCCAATCCGGTCGGGCAGATCTGGTCGGCGGCGATGATGCTGGAGCATCTGGGCGAGGCCGAAGCCGCCGCCGCAATCATGCGGGCAGTGGAAACGGTGCTGGCGGAGCCGGGCCTGCGCACCGGCGACCTGAAGGGCAAGGCCAATACCGAGCAGTGCGGCAAGGCGATTGCCGACGCGCTGGCCTGAAATAGGAAATCGCGCGCTTAACTTCGCACATTTCCCGCAAGTTCAGACATTTTATTGCGCCGAGCTGATCCTATCGCAAAGCGTAATTGAGGGCCGTCCCAGGGGGGGCGGCCCTTTCCTTCCTCTATCAAAAAAGCGCCATGTAGGACAGCAGCAGATTATGCTGCCCGGCTTTGCGATTATGTGATGCGCGGGTTGCGGATCGCCCCATATCGAACTTTCGCTCTGCCATATGCGGTTAGGTTGAACCCAAGACCCACAATGGCGAGCCTGCTGATGACGCTGCAATCCAACCGGTCCTTGCTGGACATCGACCGCGACCACCTGATCCATCCCGTCACCTCCTTCCGCGGGCATGAAGCGCATGGCGCGCTGCTGCTGGAAAGCGGCAAGGGCATGTGGCTGAAGGATATGGACGGCAAGGAACTGCTGGACGCCTTTGCCGGCCTGTGGTGCGTCAATGTCGGCTATGGCCAGGACAGCATCGCCGAAGTGGCGGCCGAGCAGATGCGCCGGCTGCCCTATGCCACCGGCTATTTCCATTTCGGCAGCGAACCGGCAGTCCGGCTGGCGCAACGGCTGGTCGACCTCAGCCCCGAGGGGCTGGACCATGTCTATTTCACGCTGGGCGGGTCGGATGCAGTGGACAGCGCGATCCGGTACATCACCCATTATTATAACGCGATCGGCAAGCCCGAAAAGAAGCAGTGCATCGCGCTGGAGCGCGGCTATCACGGGTCGAGCACGACCGGTGCCGGCCTGACCGCGCTCGCCAATTTCCATCGCGGTTTCGACCTGCCGCTGCGCTGGCAGCACCATATCCCGTCGCCCTACCCCTATCGCAGCGATCTGGAGGGCGACGATGCAGCCATCATCGCCCGGTCGGTGCAGCAGTTGAAGGACAAGGTGGCGGAACTGGGCGCAGGCAATGTCGCCGCCTTCTTCTGCGAGCCGATTCAGGGGTCGGGCGGCGTGATCGTGCCGCCGGTCGGCTGGCTGAAGGCGATGCGGCAGGCCTGCGACGAACTCGACATATTGCTGGTCGCCGATGAGGTCATCACCGCATTCGGTCGCACCGGACCGATGTTCGCGTGCGAAGCGGAAGATGTGACCCCTGACCTGATGACGGTCGCCAAGGGACTGACCGCCGGCTATGTGCCGATGGGCGCGGTGTTGATGACGGACAGCATCTATCAGGGCATCGCCAATGGCGCCGCGCCCGAGGTGGTGATCGGCCATGGCGCAACCTATTCCGGCCATCCGGTCAGCGCGGCCGTCGGGCTGGAAGTGCTGCGCCTTTATACCGAAGGCGGTATATTGGCGAACGGGCAGAAGGTTGCGGCCCGCTTCGACGCTGGAATGGCGGCTATCGCGGATCATCCCATGGTGGGCGATACGCGCGGTCGCGGTCTGCTGGGCGCGATCGAACTGGTCACGAACAAGCAGAGCAAGGCGCGCTTCGATCCGTCGCTGAAGCTGGCGGACCGGTTGTTCGCGAAAGCCTATGATAATGGCGTGATTTTCCGCGCCTTTGCCGACAATATCATCGGCCTGGCTCCTGCGCTGTGCGCATCGGATACGGAAATGGACGAGATATTCGCGCGCATCAGCAAAACGCTGGACGACCTGCTGGAAGAGGCAGATATTCGCGCGTCGGTGGGATAAGAATAAGGGGAGCATAAAAGATGTTGGGCGGACCCAGACTGGACAGGATCGACCTAAAAATCCTGACGCAGCTTCAGCAATCAGGCCGCATCACCAATGTCGAGCTGGCCGATGCGGTCGGTCTGTCCCCCAGCCCCTGCCTGACCCGAGTGAAGCGGCTGGAGAAAGCGGGCTACATCACCGGCTATGGCGCCCATATCAATCTGCACAAGCTGGGCGAATATCTCACCGTCTTCACCGAGGTCACGCTGACCGAGCATCGCGCCGGCGATTTTTCCCGGTTCGAGACGCGCATCCGCAAGCTGGACGAAATCGTCGAATGCCATCTGGTCAGCGGCGGTTATGATTATCTGCTGAAATTCGTCACGCGCGGCGTGGCGCATTATCAGTCCATCATCGAGGGGATGCTGGAGAGCGATTACGGCATCGAGAAATATTTCAGCTATGTCGTGATCAAATCGCCCTTCATCAAACATCATTACCCGATCCAGCATCTGTTCGGTGAGCAGCGGTAAAGGTCGTGATGGCCCTTCATGCCGATCTGATGCACTGATACGTTCCCCGGCGCAGGCCGTGGTCCAGATTGAACCGTGGAACTGGACCCCGGCCTGCGCCGGGGAACATGAATCCTTCACGAAGTTCAAATCCGGGACCAGCCTCCGATGACCGACATTGCCGACCTGATCGAACCGCTCGTCGCCTTTCGCCGCGACATTCATGCCCATCCAGAACTTGGTTTTTGCGAGCACCGCACCGCCGGTCGCATCGCCGAGCAGCTGCGTGCGCTGGGGCTGGAGGTGCATGAGGGGATCGGCAAGACCGGCGTGGTCGGCGTGCTGCGCAATGGCAGCTCTTCGCGCAGCATCGGCCTGCGCGCGGACATGGATGCGCTGCCGATCCATGAGCAGACCAACCTGCCCTACGCCAGCACGACGCCCGGCACTTTCCATGGCTGTGGCCATGACGGCCATGTCGCTATGCTGCTGGGCGCGGCGCAGCATCTGACGCGCAGCCGCCATTTCGACGGGACCATCAACTTCTTCTTCCAGCCGGCCGAGGAAGGCCAGGGCGGCGCGCGGGAAATGGTGAGGGAGGGGCTGTTCGAACGCTTCCCGTGCGACCGGGTGTTCGGTCTGCACAATTGGCCCGACCTGCCCGCCGGCACGATCGCGACGCGACCCGGCCCGATCATGGGTGCGGCCGACAAGTTCGAGATCAAATTGGAGGGGCGCGGCGGGCATGCCGCCATTCCGCAGGATACGCCGGATGCCATTCTTGCTGCCGCAGCATTGGTGCAGCAATTGCAGGGCATCGTGTCCCGCCGGATCGCGCCGACATCGTCGGCCGTGCTGTCCATCACCCAGATTCATGGCGGGCATACGCATAATGTGATCCCGGAACTGGTGACGATTGCGGGAACGGTGCGCACCTTCGATCCAGTCGTGCAGGATCGGATCGAGGAGTCCATTCGCCAGATTACGGCGGGCGTGGCGCTGGCCGGCGAGCTGACCGCGAGCGTCGATTATCAGCGCTACTACCCCGCGACGATCAACGATGCGGAAGCCGCGCAGGAAGCGCTGGCCGCAGCCGCGACCGTGGGCGTGGCGCAGCTGGCGCCCGACCCTGCCTTCACATCCGAAGATTTCGCTTTCATGCTGCAAGCGTGCAAGGGCGCCTATATCTGGCTGGGGCAGGCGAAGGCCGAAGGGTCGGTGCCGCTGCACAACCCGCATTATGACTTCAACGACGATGTGCTGGCGCTGGGCATCAGGCTGCATGTCGCGCTGGCGGAGCGGCATCTGGCGGTTTGAGCCTTTGACAGGCTCTGCCCGAACGGACTGTATCGGCCCGTTCGGGAGAGATCAGAACCAGAAGCGGATGCCCATCACCAGGCTGGTGGCGGACGGCTTGTCGCCCGCCGTGCGAGCGTAGCGAGCCGTGTCGCCAAAGCTGCGTTCCCAGTTGACGCCGACATAGGGCGCAAATTCGCGGGCGAATTCGTAGCGGAGGCGCAGGCCGAGTTCGATATTGGACAGACCCGAACCGATGCCGAGTTCCGGCACATCCTGCGCGGCGATATTCACTTCGGCGGCGGGTTGCAGGACGAGACGCTGGGTGATGCGCTGGTCATAGCTGCCCTCCACCCGCAGATGCGCGTCGCCCTTGTCCGACAGGAAGGCCTGGGCTTCCAACTCGAACCAGTAAGGCGCCAGCCCCTCGATCCCGACGGTCGCGTAGGTGCGCTGGGGCCGGGGGCGGAAATCCTGGCGGACACCGGCGACGATGTTCCACCAAGGGTCGATGGCGCGGCTGTAAAGTGCCTGAAGTTCGGCGCTTTCGAGCGCGCCGCGCATGTCGCCTTCCCCTTCCGACTTGATGGCGAGGCGGTTGATGTCGCCGCCGATCCAGCCCTCCCCTTCCCAATGATAGCCGTCGCCGCCCTTTTGCGCGCGATATTCGAGCCGGTCGATCATCAGTTGCGAGAAGGTCATGCCGCCGCTTTCCCTGCGCATGGCGGCGCGGGCGCGGGCCATGACGGCGGGATCGTAATAGGCTTCGGCCGCATGATCGGTCGGGACCGGCGGGGCTTCGCCTTTGGGCACGCCATCGTCCGACGCGGGCATGGCGTGGCCGGCATGGGGGTTGGCGGGTTGGTCCGGCGCGGGGACGTCGTCCGGCTCTTCTTGCGCCGGCGGCATCTGGTGCGCGCTATGGTCCATCTGGCCATGGTCCTGCGCGATGGCAGGCATGGCGATCCCGGCGAGCAGCAGCGGCGCGACGGCAATCAGGCGCTTCACGCCGCGTCCTCCCCATGGCGGACCGTGACGACGCGCATCATCCCCGTGTGCATGTGCATCAGCATGTGACAGTGGAAGGCCCAGTCGCCCAGCGCGTCGGCGGTAAGGTCGAAACTGATCTTGCCACCGGGAAGGACGTTCACCGTATGCTTGCGCGGGTTGTGGGTCGGGTCGTCGCCGGTCAGCAGCTGGAAGAAATGGCCGTGGATATGAATGGGATGCGGCATCATCGTGTCGTTGATGAGCGTGACGCGCACCCGCTCCATGTGGCGGAAGGCGATCGGCTCCGCCCCGTCCGACAGCTTCACCCCGTCGAAGGACCACATATAGCGTTCCATGTTGGCGGTGAGGTGGATGTCGAGCGAACGGGTCGGCGTGCGGATATCCTCGTTCGGTTCCAGCGCGCGCAGATCGGCATAGGTGAGGACGCGATGATCGACATCCTCCAGCCCGGTCGGCCGGTCGGCGGTGCGATCGGCCGGCATGGCGGACAGCGTTGCTACCCCCGGCCCCATCGGCACGTTGGGCGCAACAGAGGGGTCGAGCATCTTCATGCTGTGGCCGGACATGCTTTCGTTCGCCGGCTGGCTGAGGTCGATCACCCCCCCCTGCCCCATGTCCATGCCGGACATGTCCATCCCCATATCCTTCATCGTCAGCAGCGGGCGCTGGCGCAGGTCGGGGATCGGCGCGACCATGCCGATCTGCGGTGCGAGCGTGGCGCGGACCTGGCCCGATCGGTCGATCGCTTCGGCGATCAGGCCATAAGGTTTCGATTCGGCCGGCTGGACGATGACGTCGTAGGTTTCGGCAATGCCGATCTGAAACTCGTCGGTTTCGACCGGCTGAACATGCTGACCGTCGCATTGAACCACGGTCATCGGCAGGCCGGGCAGGCGGACGTTGAAATTGGTCATGGCGGACGCATTGACGATGCGCAGCCGGACACGCTCACCCGGCGTAAAAAGCCCGGTCCAGTTTTCCGCCGTACCATGGCCGTTGATCAGGAAGCTGTAGGTGGAGCCGGTGACATCGGAAATGTCGGTCGGGTCCATGCGCATCTTGCCCCAGTCCAGCCGGTCCTTCAGCGGTTGATCCTTGCCCGCGAGCAGGCCCGCGAGCGTCTGGCGCTGGAAATTATGATAACCACCCATTTGCTTCAGGCGTTTGAGCAAGACATGAGGATGGATCGGTGACCAGTCGGCCAGCACAATCACATGTTCGCGGTCGGACTTGACCGGATCGACGCCGGCGGGGTCGATGACGATCGGGCCATAATGGCCCATCGCCTCCTGCAAGCCCGAATGGCTGTGATACCAATAGGTGCCCGACTGGCGGATCGGGAAATCATAGGTGAAGGTTTCGCCCGGCCGGATGCCGGGGAAGCTGACGCCGGGAACGCCATCCATCTGGAAAGGGACGATCAGGCCGTGCCAGTGGATCGACGTGTCTTCCTTGAGATTATTGGTGACGGCGAGCTGGACCCGCTGCCCTTCCTTCAGCCGGATGAGTGGCGCGGGGATAGTGCCATTGATAGCGATGGCATGGGCCGATCGGCCGCCAAGGGATTGGGCGGTGCCGAAATGGCTGTCGCCAACGGTGAGCGCGATACGATCGCCCGACAGGACACCCGGTGCGGGATGGAGGCCGGCGGTGCCGCTGCGCGCCCAGGCGGGGAAGGCCCCGGCCAGCGTCAGCGCAGCGGCGCTTTTGAACAAGGTACGGCGATCGAAGGACAGGTCGGTCATGCCCCTTCATACGCGGGCGCCATCACAATCCCTTACCTCACCCCCCAAAATTTCAGCGAGTTTTGCGCGGGCGCGATAGAGTCGGGTTTCGACCGCCTTTTCGGTGACGCCCAGCACCTGGGCTGCTTCGGCCTGACTCATCTGCTCAATGGTGCGGAGCAGCAGCACGTCCTTCAAATTGGCCGGCAGCGCGGCGATCGCAGCGTTGATGCGCGCCACCTCCTGAACCGAGCTGGCGGCTTCCTCCGGCGTGGCGTCGGAGGAGGCTATATCGATTGCATCGTCGATGGGCTTTGCAAAGGCGAAGAAGCGGCGGACGGCGCGGCGGCGCGCCCAGTCGCGGCATTTGTTGAGCGTGATGCGTGCGATCCAGACGCGGAACGAACGCGATCCGTCATAGCGGGCGAGCGCGGCGAAAGCGGCGACGAAACTTTCCTGCGTGATGTCGAGCGCTTCGTCGGGGTCGCCGATCGCCC
>JAGVJS010000158.1 GCA_020051025.1 Sphingobium sp.
CGCAGCCCGTGCGGCACCGGCACGTCGGCGCGGCTGGCGCATCTGGCGGCATCCGGGCGACTGAGCGTGGGCGATCGCTTCGTCCATGAAAGCTATATCGGCAGTCGCTTCATCGGTCGGGTCGAAGAGGCGGTGGAACTGGGCGGGGAAGCCGCGATCATTCCGTCGATCGAAGGATCGGCGATCGCGACCGGATTCAACACCATCTGGATCGATCAGGCCGACAGCTTCTGGGCTGGATTTCAGGTGAAATGATCAGCTAAGCGGGGGGGCTTGTGCCTCCCGCTTGGCATAGAGGCGCCAAATTGGCAGCCGTTCGCTTGAAGCGAACGGAAGTGAGACAATAGATTTTACCCCTTGCCGCGCCGGGGACGCAGGCCGTCGCGCATGGCGATATTGCTGTTGATCCGGGTCACGCCGGGCAGGCGCGACAATATCTCGCCATGGATGCGTTCATAGGCGTCGACGCTGTCCGCCTCCACCCGCAGCCAGTAATCGACCGCACCGGTCATCAGGAAACATTCGCGCACCTCCGGGCATTGCCGCACCGCATGTTCGAAGCGGGACAGATAATCTTCGGTCTGGCGGTCGAGCGTCACCTGCACCAGCACATTGACCATCGTGCCTTCATCGCGCCCGCCGGCCACCAACGTATAGCCGCGAATATAGCCGTCCGCCTCCAGCTGTCGGATCCGCCGGTGGCAGGCGGAGGCGGACAGGCCGACCTCCGCCGCGATCTCCGCATTGGACCGGCGCGCGTTGAGCTTCAGCAGGCGCAGGATCGCGCGGTCGGCATTGTCCGGCGCGTGGGCCATTTTCTGCGAATCCTTTCGAACGATCGGCCGAATATGGCATATTATTCGAAAAATATCCCGCACTTCGCATGCCTATTCGAAGAAACGTCGGATAGCTTCGTGGTTATCGGAAGGGGATGGCGATGGATTATGGGACGGCGGCCGACCTGCGCATCGACCTGGGCGCACTGGTGGCCAATTACTGCATGATCGCGGCGCAGGTGGCACCCTCTGCGGTCGCCGGCGTGGTCAAGGCGGATGCCTATGGGCTGGGCGCCATCACGGTATCGCGCGCGCTGCTGGAGGCGGGATGCCGCCATTTCTTCGTCGCCCATCTGTGCGAGGCGGTGGCGCTGAAGCCCCATCTGCCGGCCGACGCCACCCTCTATATACTGAACGGCCTGCGCGCCGGGGCGGAAGCCGAATGTGCCGGCATCGGCGCGGTGCCGGTGCTCAATGCGCTGGCGCAGATCGACGCATGGGCCGCGACGGCGCGCTCTCTGGGGAGGGCGCTGCCCGCCGTCGTGCAGGTGGATAGCGGCATGTCGCGCCTCGGCCTGATGCCGGAGGAACTGGCGACCCTGCGCGCCGGGCCGGAGCGGCTGGACGGCATCGATGTCCAACTGGTCATGACACATCTCGCCTGCGCCGATGACCCTTCCAGCCCGGTCAATGCGGATCAGCGCGCGCTGTTCGATCAGATAGCCGCGCAATTCCCCGGCGTGCCGCGCTCCATCGACAATTCGGGTGGCGCGCTGGCCCAGGACGTGCAGCATGGCGACATCGTTCGTGCCGGCATCGCCCTCTATGGCGGGGCGCCCCATGGCGATCCCAACCCGATGGCAGCCGTCGTTGCGCTCGACGCCTATATCATGCAGTTGCGGCAGGTGCCGGCGGGGACAGGCGTGGGCTATGGCCTGACCCATCGCTGCGACCGGCCATCGCGGATCGCGACCATATCGGTCGGCTATGCCGATGGCTGGCCGCGCCATGTCAGCAACCGCGGCAGCGCCTATATCGGCGGCATCCGCGTGCCGGTGGTCGGCCGGGTGTCGATGGACAGCATGGCGCTGGACGTCACCGACCTGTCCGCCGATCTGCTCCATCCCGGCGCGCCGGTCGAATTGCTCGGCCCGCACCAGACGATCGATGCCGTCGCCGCGCAGGCCGACACGATCGGCTATGAAATATTGACCCGCCTCGGCAGCCGCTACGACCGGACCTACCTGCCCGCGACACTGGAGAGTATCGAGCCATGAAGATCGTCATATTGGGCGGCGGCGTGATCGGCGTCACATCGGCCTGGTATCTGGCGCAGGCCGGGCATGAGGTGGTCGTGGTCGACCGCCAGAGTGGCGTGGCGCAGGAAACCAGCTTCGGCAATGCGGGAGAGATTTCGCCGGGCTATGCCTCCCCCTGGGCGGCGCCCGGCATCCCGGCCAAGGCGCTGCGCTGGCTGTTCATGCAGCATGCGCCGCTGATCCTGCGGCCCAAGGTCGACATGGCGATGCTGCGTTGGCTGGTGGCGATGCTGGGCAATTGCAATGCCGCCGACTATCGCATCAACAAAAGCCGCATGGTGCGGCTGGCCGAATATAGTCGCGACCGGCTGATCGCGCTGCGGGCGGAAACCGGCATCAGCTATGACGAGCGCAGCCAGGGCACGTTGCAGCTGTTCCGCGAACAGAAGCAGATGGACGGCATCGCCAAGGATGTGGAGGTGCTGCGCGCCGACAATGTCCCGTTCGAAGTGCTGGACCGCGCCGGCTGTCTGGCGGCGGAGCCGGGGCTGGCCGCCAGCGACGCGGCGATCGTC
>JAGVJS010000383.1 GCA_020051025.1 Sphingobium sp.
CTGGGCGGGGTGGCGCTGACATTGGCGGCGATCATCCTGCCCGGTGTGGCGGGCGCCGGCGCGCTGATCGCGGTCGGCCTCTGCAACGCCGTCATGTATCCCACCATCTACGCCCTCGCCCTTCCGGCGGACGATCGGCAGGCGCCGGTCGCCTCCATGTGGCTGTGCATGGCGGTGGTCGGCGGCGCGATCATTCCCGTCATCACCGGCGCACTGGCCGATGTGATCGCGCTGCTGCCCGCGCTGATCGTGCCCGCTGCCTGCTATGCCTTCATCGCCCGGTTCGCCGCCTTGTGCACGCAGCCGCAGGAGCAATCGTCATGAAGACCGTCACGATCAAGGATGTCGCCGCCCGCGCCGGCGTCTCGGCCAAGACCGTATCCCGCGTCATCAATGGGGAGGATCATGTCCGCCCCGAAATCCGCGAAGCGGTGCAGCGGGTCGTAGCCGAACTGGACTATCGCCCCAATGCCTTCGCACGCAGCCTGTCCAGTTCGCGGTCCTACCTGCTCGGCCTGTTCATCGACGATCCCGTTTCGGGCTATGCCGCCGATGTCCAGCATGGCGCGCTGATCCGTTGCCGGGAGCGCAGCTATCATCTGGTGGTGGAGCCGGTCGATTTGGGCCGGCCCGGCTGGCAGGATCATGTCCGCGACAGCATCGCCAGCCTGCGGTTGGACGGCGCGATCATCGCGCCGCCCATTTGCGATGCGCCCGAACTGATCGCCCTGTTCCGCCAGTCGGCTGTGCCGCATGTGCTGATGGCGCCATCGACCGAACCGGCAGATAGCGGTGCGGTACGGATGGACGATCATGGCGCGGCGCGGGAGATGACCGACTATCTGATCGGCCTTGGCCATCGCCATATCGGCTTTGTGCAGGGACCGGAAAACCATAGCGCCTCGATCCGGCGGGAGGAGGGCTTCCGCGCGGCGATGGCGGCGGCGGGGATCGCGGTGGACGAACGCTTCGTAGTGCGCGGCGATTTCAGCTTCCGGTCGGGGCTGGAACTGGGGGAGGCGCTGCTGCGCGGCCCGGATCGTCCTAGCGCGCTGTTCGCCTGCAACGACGATATGGCGCTCGGTCTGCTCATCACCGCGATCAAACGAGACATGCAGGTTCCCGATGACCTGTCGATCGCCGGCTTCGACGATGCGGCATCCTCCCGCGCCGCATGGCCGCAGATCACGACGATCCGCCAGCCCAAGGCGGAAATGGCCGCCGCGGCCGTCGATATCCTTGTCGATCCCGCTTTCCGCAAGAATATTCCGCATCCTGATGCGCATCTGATGCTGGCCCATGCTTTGGTGGTGCGCGGCAGCACAGGGCCTTGTCGAAGGGACGATGAGCAGGCTTGAACTGCCTGAATTGACGCATAAGGCTGCTGTCGCTAGGCCGCCGTCATGATCGTCCTGCTGTCTCCCGCCAAAACGCTCGATTTCGATCGTGAACTGCCCGCGCTCGCAGCGACGACGCCGCATTTCGCGGAAGAGGCGCGCAGTCTTGCCCATTCCGCCGCGAACCTCACGCAAAAGCGGTTGGCCGAACTCATGCACATTTCGCCGCGCCTGGCAAAGCTGAATGCGGATCGTTTTCGCGATTTTCCTGACCTGCCTCAACGACCCGCCCTCTATGCCTTTGCCGGCGATGTCTATACCGGCTTTGAGGTCGACACGCTGGATGAGGCCGGCGTCACGTTCGCACAGGATCATGTGCGGATATTGTCCGGCCTTTATGGCCTCCTTCGGCCGTTGGACGACATCCGGCCCTATCGGCTGGAAATGGGGACTCGTTGGGCACCCCGGCACAAGAAACTGACCGACTGGTGGGGCGATCGCATCGCCGAGCATCTGCGCCGGGAAGTGGCGCAGGAGGGGACGGCCACCATCCTTAATCTCGCCAGCCAGGAATATTTCGCGGCAGTCGACGGTAAATTGGCCGGCGTGCGGGTAATCGAGGTTGAGTTTCGCGAGCCGGGGCCAAACGGCCCGCGCTTCATCAGCTTCAATGCGAAGCGGGCGCGGGGCATGATGGCCCGTTGGCTATGTGAACATCATGTCACTGATGTGGACGCAATGCGCGGCTTCGACAGCGACGGCTATCGCTTTGATCCGGAAGAAAGCGATCATGATCGCTGGCGCTTCACTCGCGCCTGATCACGTGATTCTACCGGGCGGATGATTGTTTCAGTCTGGCGCGGGGCTTGCCCGCCATTCGCAGCGCGATCCAGCCTGCCAGCATGGGAATGGTGCAAAGACCCACGGCGATGAGCAGCAGATGTTCGCTTTGGAGGTCGAACTGCGCCAGTTGCCCCCCTGCGAAATAGCCGGGCAGCAAAAGAGCAGGGACCCACAGCAGGGCTGACACGACATTCGCCGTCTGGAAATGGCGCTGCGGCATTTTTACTACGCCAGCGACGACCGGGACCGTCGAACGAACCGGTCCCAGAAACCGTCCGATCAATACGGACATGAAACCATAGCGGCGGAAGAACAACCGTGCCCGCGCAAAGGCCAGCTTATGCCCCTTCAGCCAGCGATGGCGATAAATGGCAGGCCCGATCCGGCGTCCCAGTGCATAGGATGTCCAGTCCCCCAGGATCGCGCCCACCACCGCGCAGGCAAAGACCGGCGCAGGATCGATGATGCCGGCCCCTATCAATCCCCCGATCGCAATCATCGTCGCTATGGCCGGCACGAACAGGCCGATGACCACCAGTGATTCGAAAAAGGCCAGCAGTCCGATGATCGGACCACTCCAGCCGGCATAACGGGTGACTGCGTCTAGGAGGAGGTCGGCGGGGTCGGACATGCTCGATCAGTTCGATGAGAAAGGACGCAGGGTAGCGCCGTCCGATGAGCCTTTGGTTAACGAAGGGCAATGGAGAAAATCCATTGGCCGCGACTGAGCCACGGCTCGGATGCGCCGGAAGCGATTGTGACGCGTCCGGCGCATCCGTGTCCGCCATCAAACCAGATGGTTGGTCCGTACCAGTTCGCGATACCAGTCAGCGGACAGCTTGGGTGTGCGCTTCTGCGTCTTGAAGTCGACATGGTGGATGCCGAACAATTTCGTATAGCCATCCTCCCACTCGAAATTGTCCATCAGGCTCCAGACGAAATAGCCCTTCACCGGCAGCCCTTCGCGGGTCGCGCGCTGGAGGTGGGTCAGGTAATTGCGCAGATACATGACGCGGTCGGTGTCATAGACCTTGCCGTCCGCCGCAACCGTATCGTCTGCCGAGCAGCCATTTTCCGAGATATAGAGGCCCTTGGGCTTCCACATGTCGTTGATGGCGCGCATCCCCCAATAGATGACCTCGGGCGTGACATAGAGCCAGGGGGAGGGCATGCGCGGCGCCTGACCCGGATGCGGCAGGATTTTGTAGCCCGACGGCGCGGTTTCGTCGGCGCGGACGGTGTTACCGGTATAGACATTGACCGACAGGAAATCGAGCGGCGCGCCGATCAGCTTCATGTCGCCATCCTTGATGACGGGAGCATCCTTGCCCTGCGCAGTCAGGTAGCTGTCGATATAGCGGCCTTCCATGATCGCGGTCAGGAACATGGCGTTCTCTTCGCGCACGGCCTTCTTCACCGCCTCGATATGCTCGGGCGTCTCGATCGCGGGGACATAGATGTTGGGATTGTCGGCGATGCCGACCTGCGTGCCTGACTTAGTCGCCGCGCGGATCGCCTGAAGGCCCAGGCCATGCGCCAACACGCCATGGTGGCGGATCTGGTTCACCTCCTTCATCGGCAGCTTCAGCCCCGGCGCCTTGCCGCCGGTCATGTAGCTGAGGTCCGTGAAGCAGCGCAGTTCATTGAGCGTCATGAAGTGATTGACGCGGTCGCCCAGCTTGCCGGCGGTGTAACCGGCATAGTCGGCAAAGGCATAGGACGTGTCGCGATTCTGCCAGCCGCCTGGCAGCGCATGCGGCAGATCCCAGTGGAACATGGTGACGTGCGGGGTAATGCCCGCCGCCAGCAACCCGTCAACCAGCCGGTTATAATAGTCCAGCCCCTTGGCATTGGGCTTGCCCCGACCATTGGGGAAGATGCGCGACCAGGCGATGGAGAAGCGGTAGGCCTTGACCCCCAGCGCCTTCAGCAGGGCGATATCGTCCTGATAGCGATGATAGCTGTCGCAGGCGACGTCGCCCGTGTCGCCATTGGCGACCTTGCCCGGCGTGTGCGAAAACACGTCCCAGTTGGTCTGGCCGCGCCCATCCGCGTTCACGCCGCCTTCGATCTGATAGGCGGCGGTGGCGCAGCCCCA
>JAGVJS010000167.1 GCA_020051025.1 Sphingobium sp.
GCCGCGTGCGCCGCACAGCGGCTGCGCGTGGCCTCGCCGAAGCGATCAACTGGTCGTTTCTGTCCGAAAAGGAGGCTGCGGCCGTGGGCGGAGGCGACTGGACGCTGGCCAATCCGATCTCGGAAGATCTGAAGGTCATGCGTCCCTCGCTGCTGCCCGGCCTGCTGTCGGCGACGAAGCGCAATGTCGATCGCAGTGCGAGCAGCATACGCCTGTTCGAACTGGGGCGTCGTTACTTCAAGCAGAGCGAGCGGGCGACTGTCGGCTTCGTGCTGGCAGGCGAGAAGACCGCGCGTGGCTGGCAGAGTGGCAAGGCGCAGGCGTTCGATGCCTTCGATGCCAAGGCCGAGGTGATCGCGCTGCTGGCCGCAGCCGGTGCGCCGGTGGGCAATCTCCAGAATTTCGGGGAAGCATCGGCCGCCTATCATCCGGGGCAATCGGGCACGCTGCGGCTGGGGCCTAAGGCGGTGCTGGCCGAATATGGCGTGCTGCATCCGTCGCTGGCCAAGCAGTTCGGCCTGTCCGGGACTGTGGTCGCGGGCGAAATCTTCCTCGATGCGATTCCGGGCAAGCGCAAGAGCGGCTTCATGCGGGCGCCCTATGCGCCGCCGGCGTTGCAGGCGGTGAAGCGCGATTTTGCTTTCCTTGTGCCGGAGACGGTCGAGGCCGATGCGCTGGTGCGCGGCGTGAAGGGCGCGGACAAGAAGAGCATCGTCGACGCGCGCCTGTTCGACGTCTTTGTCGGGCCGGGCGTGGACGAGGGCTATAAGTCGCTCGCCATCGAAGTGACGTTGCAGCCGGGCGAGAAGAGTTTCAGCCAGGAAGAGTTGGAGGCGATCAGCGCTGCGGTGGTCAAGGCTGCGCAGAAGCTGGGTGGTAGCCTGCGGGGCTGACCACTCTTCAGAATTATAAAAAGGGCGCGATGATCGAACATCGCGCCCTTTTTTATGACTCTCTGTCGTTTCGAGCGAAGTCGAGAAATGCTTGGGGGTTGCGCTATCCGCTTCTCGACTACGCTCGAAGCGAACGGATTGAGGATATGCTACAGGTCCACGCCCGCCGCGATCGCTTCCAGCTTGCGGATGCGTTCCTTGAGGTCGGCGACCTCGATCCGGGCGGCGGCAGTGGGTGGGCCGCTGTCCTCGCTGTGGCCGTAGCGGATCAGTTCGGCACGCTTGAATTCCAGCCATCCGTTCCAGCCGCGCAGGCCGGCAGCGGTGAGGATGGAGAGGCCGGCCAGGCTGGACACCGCCAGGGTGATGTAGAGATAGGGGTCTTGCATATAAGCCTCCCTGTCCGATCCGATCGCCGTCAGTCGCGATCGCGGAGTTTTTCGAATTCCCGCTCCAGTGCGGTGGAGCCATCCGTCGCGAGCCGTTCCAGCACGGCGACGCGGTCCTTGAGCGCCTTCACTTCAGCGCGGAGCCGTTCCGTTTCCGGATCGGGGCCGCGCTGGATCAGCGCTTCGCCCTTGCCGTGGCGCACGACGCCATATCTGGCGCGGACGACGCTGGCGATGGCGGTGATCGCAACGATGGCGACGACCATTTCAAACGGGCCCATCTTGATTACTCCCTGATATGTTCTGGCGCAGTCAGTTGGCGGGGCCGCGCAGTTGCTCAATCTCGCGGTTCAGCTGGTGGCTGCTGTCGGTGACGATGCGTTCGACCACGATGAGCCGGTCCTTCATCGATCCGATTTCGGCGCGCAGCTGGGCATTTTCCTGGCTGAGCAGCTTGATGCGCTCGACCATTTCCTCATTCTTCTGCGGATAGACCGCCTTGCCCCAGCTGTTTTCCAGCGGATAGCCATTCTTGATGCGCAGCCAGGTGGTGAAGATCCAGCCGCCGACCGCCAGCGATCCGACGATGACCGCCACGGGGGCAAAGGCTTCGAATGGAAACATGATGATAACTCCCCTTGCCTGATCGGTCAGCGCAGTGCGTCGATGTCGCGCGCGGTGCGGGTGGCGGGATCGGTGGCGATCCTCTCCAGCACGGCGATGCGCTCTTCGAGACGGCTGATGCGGCCAACCAGCTTTTCGTTTTCGCTTGATAAAAGGTCGATTTTTCGACCGGCGTCGGGTTCCGTTCGATGAACGGTGCCGCTCCACTCATTTTCATGCCGGTCGCCATGGCGGGCACGGACCCAGGTGGTGAACATCCAGCCCAGCGTCGACATGGCGATGATGGCGAGGACGAAGAAGGGACCACCGAAATTCATGACTGTGTCTCCCTGTTATCTGGCCCCGGCGTGACGGTTCAGCGCAGGCTGTCAATCTCGTCGGCGAGGCGGGTGTTGCGGCTGGTATAATAGATTTCAATGTCGGCCAGGCGGCGGTCGATGTCGCGGAACTTAGACCGGACATCGCGGGTCGAGCGGGTCGGGTTGGTGCGCACGCCCTGCCAGAATTTCTGGTCGTCGCGATCCGCATAGAGGCCCGACGGCTTGTTATCGGCGAAGTAGACGGCGGCGAAATAGGCCACCAGCGTCCAGGGGAAGGCGCCCATCAGGGTGATGAGCACCGCGCCGACCCGAACCCAGACCACGTCGATCCCGCTATAGTCGGCGATGCCGGCGCAGACGCCCATCCATTTGCCATTGGCCTTGTCGAGATAGAATTTGGTGCGGCGGGCGGTCATGTCAGTTCCTCCGGTCGAAGCTATAGTCGTCCGGCTCCTGGGCCGGGCGCTGCGGGCGGAAATCGGGGTTGTCGGCGGCAACGATCCGTTCGACCGTCTGGAGCCGTTCTTCGAGGCGGCGGGCGAGAAGGTGGAGTTCGTCCAGCAGCTTCTCATCCTCGTCGGTGATCTTGGGCGCCTGCTTCCACTTGGTGACATAGTGGAAGATCAGCCAGGGCATGCCGATGAACAGCATGCCGCAGACCATGATGGGCAGGAAGCCGTCTTCCATGGGATCAGGCTCCCTTGTTCATGGAAGCCTTGAGCGCGGCGAGGTCGGCATCGACCTTGTCGGCCGACTTGAGTTCCGCAATCTCTTCTTCCAGCGTTTTGGGCTGGCCGCCCAGCGTCACGGCATCGGCGCGGCCTTCGGCCATGTCCACGCGGCGCTCCAGCATGTCGAAGCGGGCGAAGGCGTCGTTGACCTTCTCGCCGGCATAGGCTTCGCGGACGCGCAGGCGGTTTTCGGCGCTCTGCATCCGGGTGACCAGGCTGTTCTGGCGGGTGCGGGCTTCGCGCAGCTTGCCTTGCAGCTTGGCGATATCCTCTTCCGAAGCGCGCAACGCGTCGTCCAGCGTCTCGATCTCATGATTGAGGTGCTCGGCCATGTCGGCGGCCTTCTGGCGCTCGACCAAAGCGGCCTTGGCGAGGTCTTCGCGATCCTTCGACAAGGCAAGCTGCGCCTTTTCGGTCCAGCTGTCCTGCAACGCGGTCAGCTTGGCGATGTGGCGGCGCATTTCCTTCTGGTCGGCGATGGTGCGCGCGGCAGAGGCGCGCACCTCGACCAGCGTTTCCTCCATTTCGAGGATGATCATGCGGATCATCTTCGCCGGGTCTTCCGCCTTGTCGAGCAGGTCGGTCACATTGGCGGCAATGATGTCGCGGGTGCGGGAGAAAATACCCATTTTAACGTCACTCCTGGTCGTATCTCGTTATCGGGTGCCGGGGCGGGCGAGAGGGGGCAAGTCCCGCCCCGGCCGGGGGTGCGGCCTTACGCCAGATAGCGCAGGGTCGCAGGGGTCTGCTGCGTTGCGAGGATCGGGGCTTCGCTGGCGCGGGTAGCCTTTTCGCTGGCGCTGGCCGGGCCGACCGCTGAAAGGATCATGGTGGATCCAACAAACAGGACGGCAGCCATGGCGACCGACATCAGCTGACCGATTTCACGAACGCTGTTGGTCTGGTTGGTCATGGTCATACTCCCTGAAACTTGGCCTTCATAGGTTCCGCGATTGGTTGCGGATTGTCCCCAGCATTGCAGAGGCCGTGCCAGTTTCAGGAAATGGCGGATTTCCTTGATTTTCTGACCGCGCGACGAGGCCGTGCCAATATGCCGCTTGCCAAGGAGTGGGAAATTTCACCATAAGTTGGCGCATGGAGAAAAATACGCAGTTTGTCGGCCAGAGCTTCGCCTTTCTCGACGCGGTCGAGCAGGCGGGACGCGCGGCCGAACTCAACCGGCCGGTGCTGGTGATCGGCGAACGCGGCACCGGCAAGGAACTGATCGCCGAGCGGCTTCACCACCTGTCGCCGCGCTGGGGCGAGCCGTTGATCACGATGAATTGCGCGGCTTTGCCCGAAACGCTGATCGAGGCGGAATTGTTCGGCCATGAACAGGGCGCCTTCACCGGCGCGACCAAGGCGCGACCCGGACGGTTCGAGGATGCCGATGGCGGGACATTGTTCCTGGACGAACTGGGCACGCTATCAATGGCGGCGCAGGAGCGGCTATTGCGCGTGATCGAATATGGCGAGGTGACGCGGATCGGTGCGTCGCGGCCGGTGACGGTGGACGTGCGGATCGTCGCGGCGACCAATGAGGATCTGCCCACTGCGGCAGAGGACGGGCGGTTCCGGCCCGATCTGCTGGACCGGTTGAGTTTCGAGGTCATCACCCTGCCGCCGCTGCGCGCGCGCGAAGGCGA
>JAGVJS010000155.1 GCA_020051025.1 Sphingobium sp.
GCTGCGCTGCCCAACCGCTGGCGATCAAGCGCCTTGTGCAGCGCGGACGTGCCGAGCAGCAGGGCGAGGAACAGAGAAAGCGCGGCCATCAGGGCACCGTGATGACGATGGGGTTGGCCGCGACGGTCGCGCCGAGCGTCCGCACGAAGCCACCGGTTGTGGCGTCATGCACGTCGATCACGCCGTCCGCCCGCGCCACGATCAGTTGCGGTGCATCCTCGCGCGTGACGGCAATGGCGAGGCCCTGCCCCTTGAGCGCGATGCGGGACAGGCGGACCTTCTTCACCGGATCGACGACCCAGACTTCGGTGCCGCCATCCTTATGGCTGCCTTCCTTACCATTGGGGCTCATCAGCACATAGAGCAGCCCTTTCGCGTCGGATGCGATGACCTGCCAGCCGCCGGGGCGCCATTGTGGGGCGCCTCCATCCGCCTTGCCGACGCTGAAGACGCCGGGCAGCGGTTTGGCGACCGGGCCGGACAGGTCGATGGCCTGCACCATGCCATAATAGCTGACGAACCAGGCCGTGCGGCCAACCATGGCGGGCGTGCCGAACAAAGGCTGACGGTCGATATCCTGCACATTGGCCACGCTTTTCGAGGACGCCGCCTGCCCCTTGTCATCCAGCGTCACGCTGAAGACCGATCCGTCGGCGCACAGGCTGCTGAAGCCGCGCGGGCCGCTGGGATAGATTTGGGTGCAGCCGGGCAGGTCGATCTCGCTCAGCACCTTCCGGGCATCCAGGTCGACCACCGTTACCGATTGAGCCGGGGTGAAATTGGCGACCAGCGCCCATTTGCCGCCATTGGTGAACTGGAAGACATTGGGATAGGTGACAGACAGCTGCCGCTTCCCGTCAGGGAGGATGATCTCCCCCTTGGGCTGGAGCGTCTTCATATCCCATATGGTTATCACGTCGGTGCGGTCGCCACGCGTCAGGCGGCTGTAGAATGTTTCTGCTGTGTAAATCTCGCCCCGGTCCGGTGCGATCAGTTCATTGGCGAACTGGGCCGCACGTACCAGCCCCTTGAGCGGCCGGTCGGCAGCATGCGTGTCGACCACTGCCAGTTTGCCATCGAGGATCGAGGCGAAGTTGAGGTCGTGGATCAACACCCAGCTTTTCGGCCATGTATCGGGCAATTGCCGGACGCTGGGCAACGTCTCTTCCGGCAACGGGGTAGGGAATTTCCGGGTGTCGGCAGACGCCGATAAGGGCATTGCCGCGCCAAGCAGCAAGCTCAGGCCAATGAACCGCATCTCTTCCTCTCCTGTCGCGGATCTCGTCCGCTTGAGGAGAATTATGATGAAATAGCAACAAAACTGTCAAGTGACCTAAATTTGTCGCTCGACATATTTTTTACGAACCCATATGCTTTGGTTCATTGAACCGGAAAGTATGGGAAATCAGATGGATGAGGTAGAGGGGCAGCCCGCTATTCTAATCATGGCGGATCGCGATGGCGGCTATTCAAAAGGACATGAGACGCGCGAACTTATCCTGCATACCGCGCTGCATATCCTGATCGAGGAAGGCTATCGGGCGATGAGCATGCGCCGAGTCGCCAACGACTGTGGCATCAAGTTCGGCAACCCGACCTACCATTACCGCACGCGGGAAGATCTGGTCCGCGAACTGCTGGAAGCCGTGATCCGTAGCTATGAGGTAGAGTTCGATCAGATCATCCATCTGAAAGGCCTGCCCGCCGAACGGCTGCAACGCATTTGCGGGTTCATCCTGGAGGATATTCGCAGCAAGAAGACGACCCATCTCTTCCCCGAACTATGGGCGCTGTCGAATCATGATGCGTTCGTGCTGGGCCGGGTGCAGGAACTGTATGACCGGGCGCGGGCGCCATTACGGGACATTGTCGGCGAGATGCGGCCGGACCTGTCGGCGGAGGATCGCAAGGCAATCGCCCTGTTCATTTCCGCATCGATGGAAGGCATGACCCCTTTTGGCGGCTATGAAAAGCCGTTCGAGCCAATGATGCCGGCACTCGAACGGATCGCGCTCCATTCTTTCGTTTCGCTGGTGGAGACTTATGGGCGCGCGGACGGGGGCTGAAATCGCGCCTTGTCCGCCCCCGCCGAATGATCGGGCGGAGGCGGAGGGATCAGGCGCAACGGCGCGTCACTTAAAGGTCGCTACCTTGATAATGCCAACGCCCTTTTCGATCCTGATCTGCGTGCCATAGGGCTGCGACAGGCGCTGGAGCCGTTCGAGGATGCGGGCGCCGGTGGCAGCGTCGGCCATGTGCGGCACGCCGCGTCCGGCCCCGCTGGCATTGACGCCGAGGTCGACCGGGTGGAGGCGGATTTCGCTCAGCTTGCCGTCGCGGAACTGGCTGACGGCGATCACCGTCTCATAGAGGTTGGGGTCGCCAAATTCCTTGGCTCCGCGCGCCTGGAGCAATTCGGGCGCGGTGACGGTGCCCGGTGTGATGCCGAACTGGTCGTACATGTCGGCCGGCAGGTCATCGAGCGAATTGTTCATCATCGCGAAATTGCCGAGCGAATAGAAGATCGGCTTGCCCTTGTAGATTTCGATCCCGCGCAACTGGTGCGGGCCATGGCCGACATAGACGTCCGCGCCCGCGTCGATCGCCTGATGCGCCAGCGGCTGGGCGAAGTTGGCGATGATCTGGCTGGCATTGCCCGGCTCATGATTGTGGAGCGAAAAGACGACGAAATTGCCGTTCTGCTTGGCCTGGCGAACGGCGAGCAGGTTGGCGGCAACATCCTTTGCATTGAGATCATATTCGATCTTCATGGGCGTGGCCGGGTTGGTGGTGGCGCGGAACTCGCGGCCCTTCATCTTGACCGGCGTGCCGGGCTTGGTGCCGGCGATGCGGGCGATGGTGGCGAGGTCCGTGTCCGACACCAGGCCGATTTCCGTGCTGCGAATAGTGTTGGCGCCGCCACGGCCGGGCACCTTGCCCAGAGGATCGGCGGCGGGCGACATGGGTGTGAAGGTCGTGGTGGCGGAAATCAGGCCGACGCGGCCGAACGCACTGTCATGATAGGCCGGCGCACGTGCGGCGGTCATGCTGCGGCCGGTGCCGGCATGGGCCAGGTGCGCGGCGTCGAGCAGGTCGAGCGTTTCAGCCATGCCCTCCACGCCCCAGTCGGTGGCATGATTGTTGGCGTGGCTGACGATGTCGATGCCCATTTTCGCCACGTCGGCGGGCACGGCGGGGTCGGCCAGCATCCAGGTACCGCCCGATTCGGCCTGCGGCGAACCCTTGAAGGTGTTGAGGTCGAGCGCCGTCGTTTCGAAATTGCCGAAGCTGATGTCCGCCCCGCGCAGGATGCGCAGCATGTCGGGCGACTGCTTCTCGATCGTCGCCAGCATCGGCCGCAAATAGATGAGGTCGCCCACCGCCGCGAAGCTGAAATCGCCGGCAATCGGCGTGCTGGGCACGGTGGTGGTGGCCAGTTGGCCGCCGCTTTCCTCTTCCTCCGCATGGGCCGGCAGAGCCGTCGTCAGGATGGCGGCTGCGCCGACGCAGAGCAGGGTGCGCAGCGCGCGGCGAGGAAAGATGGCAGGCATGGAAGCGGTCCCCTTGGACGATGCCGCTGCGCGGCAGACGCAGGAGACTTAGCCAACACGGCTGACATGAACCTGTCACATAAAAGCGTGTCGTGCGTCAGGCCGGGACAAGGCGGAAGCGGATGAGGACGCACAGGCCCTGCCCGGTGCGCCCGTCGCGCAACTCTATCTGGGCACCCAGCCGGTCGGCCAACGCGCGTGCGATCGGCAGGCCAAGGCCGGTGCC
>JAGVJS010000139.1 GCA_020051025.1 Sphingobium sp.
GCCCCGGCCTTTTGCTCATGATCTGCAACCGGATATATTCCTCCGGCTGCAATCGGATGACCAGCGTGTTCGGCTCCAGCCCGGTTCCCCCGCCTGCACTATGCCCGTCGCGGCCGAAGATGCTGTGGCGCACCGGATTGAACTGGATCACGATTTCGGACTGGCGCGCGGGCATCCGTTTGCCGGTGCGCAGGTAGAATGGCACGCCCTGCCAGCGCCAATTGTCGATATAGGCCTTCAGCGCCACGAAGGTTTCGGTGTCAGACGGCTGACCCAGTTCGTCGGCATAGCCCGTGACGATCTGGCCGCTGACCGCGCCCGGCGTATATTGGCCGCGTACGCTGTGGGTCTTGACCGTCTCGTCGGTCATGGGACGCAGCGACCGCAGCACCTTCACCTTCTCGTCGCGCACGGCGGTCGGGTCCATGCGGGCGGGCGGCTCCATGGCAATGATCGACAGGATTTGCAGGATATGATTCTGCACCATGTCGCGCAGCGCGCCGACCCCGTCATAATAGGAAACGCGGCCTTCCAGCCCGACCGTTTCGCCCACGGTGATCTGTACATGGTCGATCGCCGTGGTGTTCCACAGCGGTTCGAACATCACATTGCCGAAGCGCAGCGCCAGCAGATTCTGGACCGTTTCCTTGCCCAGATAATGGTCGACGCGGAAAATCTGATCCTCGGCGAACAGATGGCCGATGCCGTCATTCACGACCTTGGAGGAGGCCAGATCCTTGCCGATCGGCTTTTCCATCGCGATCCGCGTGTGCGGCGTGATAAGGCCGGCTTGGCTAAGCCCCTGCGCGGTCGGCGCGAAGAGCGATGGCGGCGTGGACAGATAAACCGACAGGCCGCGCTCCAGCCGGCCGTCGATGCGCTTTGCCAGCGCGGCGAACTGATCGGCATTGCCGGCATCGACCGGCTGATAGCCGATCATCGCGCCGAAACGGGCGGCGACCTCTTCATCATAGCGGTCGGCGGCCAGGAACTGGCGCAGCGCGTCATCCACCTCCTTGCGGAAGGCGGCATCGTCCATTTCGGATCGGCCGGATGCGACGATCAGGAAGTCGTCGGGCAGCAATCCGTCCGACAGCAGATTGTAAAGCGAGGGAAAGATCATCCGGCGCGCCAGATCACCGGTGGCACCAAATAACAGGAACGTAGCAGACGGCTCGGTCAAAGGATGGTCCTTCTCCGTTTTTGAAATTGTCTATGTCTGCACGAGGCGCCCTTATAGCGCTCGCGGATCGTTACGCAAGAAGGCTATCGTGGAAGCCGGTTTGCAGCAACATCATGACAGGACAGCGGCCACAAGCGCCGCATGTTTCGCGAATCAGATCAGGGGGTCGGGGCTTTATCGGCGCAGCCCGCGGCGCCAGTTGAGGATATGGGCGCCCGCCAGCAGCAGGCTGCCGGCGATGGTCCATATCGTTTCGGCCAGTGCGGTTTGGGCCGTCAGCGCCCCGATGCTCATCGACGTCAGGCCGGTGATGCCTGTCAGCAAAGGCGCAGGTCCGCCATGTCTCCGCCAACCCTGCACCAGCGCGAACAGGCTGGTCGGCACCGCCAGCGCCAGCATGATGATGTGGAAGGATTCGCCCGGATCGATGCGGCTGGCAAAGGCGGGGAGCAGGGCGAACAGCAAAGGCAGGCCCAGGCAATGCAGGGTGCAAAGCGAGGAGGCGCAGAGCGCAAAGCCATCCAGCCAGGCGGTGGGGCCTTTGCGCTGCTCGCCGGCTTGCAGGGGCGGGCAGGGGGCGGCGCCTTGCCGCTCGTCGCAGGAGGTCATCATAGTCCAATCAAATGATATAACGTTACATATTTCAGGGCGGCATGTGGGCGCGCTGCCCCATGCTGTCAAGCGACGGCAGGAAGCTTTTATGCCGCCTGCCGATTTTCGGCTGGACGCCCGGCCCGGATTTTGTCATTTGCGCCAAACCAGCCGTGCGGGTGTGGTGAAACTGGTAGACGCGCCGGACTCAAAATCCGGTTCCGCAAGGAGTGTCGGTTCGATTCCGACCACCCGCACCACTGGCTATCCCGACATTCGCGTTCCGGCATAAGCGCCCCGACTATCGCAGACGGCTTGCGGCCATGCTATGCCGATTCCCATGAAGGTCCGCCACATCCTGCCGCCCTTGCTGTTCGGCCTGTTTGTCCTGATCATCGTCAGCGTGGGCGACGCGCTGTTCTGGAGCGTGCCCCACGCCATCGACAAACTCCCGCCGCGCCTGTTGACCGTCGCCGTGCTGACCGGACTGTGGCTGGTGCATCTGTACAAGCGGACGGTGCGGTGATTTGAAAGGTGGCTGGTCTGGTTGCGACCAGAAGCGGCCATATAATCCTCCCCGCGCGTAGCGGGGGGAGGGGGACCGTTCGCGCAGCGAATGGTGGAGGGGAAATGGCACAGCGTTGCGCGCTTTCCCCTCCACCGCCTTCGGCGGTCCCCCTCCCCAAGCAGGCTTGGGGAGGATTAGCGGAACGTCCGTTTCCCACCCAAGTTCGTCATTCCCGCGAAGGCGGGAACCCATCTCCTGACCGTGCGCCAATGATGACGCTGAAGAGATGGATCCCCGCCTTCGCGGGGATGACGCTATGGGAATGGGACGTTTGAAATGCACCGATCACGGCACAACCATAGCCTCACCGCCCACCCTGAGCCTGAAACCATGGCACCATCCGCGCGATCGCATCCTCGACCCGGTCGGTCGATACGGCGAAGCTGAAGCGGATGAAGCGGTGGCCGTCGACGGGGTCGAAATCCACGCCCGGCGCCGTCGCCACCCCGGTTTCGCGCAGCAGTTTCTGGCAGAAGCTGAGGCTGTCATTGGTCAGGTGGCTGATGTCGGCATAGATGTAGAAGGCGCCATCGGGCGGCGCGATGCTGGCAAGGCCGAGGGCGGGCAGGGCGTCCAGCAGCAATTGCCGGTTGCGGCGGTAGCTGTCGACATGCCCCTCCAGTTCGTCGGTGCAATCGAAGGCGGTCAGGCCTGCGCGCTGGGCCAGCACCGGCGGCGTCAGGAACAGGTTGCCCATCCGCGCCCGCGCTACGTCGATCAGCGCGGGCGGCACCACGATCCAGCCCAGCCGCCAGCCGGCCATGCTGTAATATTTGGAAAAGCTGTTCACGATGATCGCGTCGGGCGCGAATTCCAGCATCTAGTGCGCCGGCTCGCCGAAGCTCAACCCATGATAGATTTCGTCGGAAATGATGCGGATGCCACGGTCCGCGCAGACCTGTGCGATGGCCGCCAGTTCATCCGCCGGGATGATCGTGCCGGTGGGATTGGCGGGGCTGGCCAAAATCAGGCCATCGGGCGCGGGATCGATCGCCGCCAGCGCGTCGGCGCTGATCTGATAGCGTTCGGCCGGACCGCAGGCGACCTCGACCGGCTCCAGATACAGCGCCTTCAAATTGTTGCGATAGGCGACATAGCCCGGTCGCGCGGTGGCGACGCGGGCGC
>JAGVJS010000409.1 GCA_020051025.1 Sphingobium sp.
ACGCTCTTCCGATCTCGCGCATAGTCGAGCATCTGTGCGTCGATCGCCTGCGCCGCCCGGCGCAGCGCCAGTTCGCGCAAGGCGGTGAGGTTCGACTTGGAAAAGAAATGGTTGAGCGCCCGGCTCGCCTCGGCGGGAATATAGACCTTCCCCTCCTTCAGCCGCTCGATCAGTTCGTCGGGCGGAATGTCGACAACCTCTATCTCCGCGCCGTCCAGCATCATGTCCGGCACCGTTTCCCGCACGCGGACGCGGGTGAAGGAGGCAACGACGTCGTTCAGGCTTTCGATATGCTGGATGTTGATCGTGGAGTAGACGTCGATGCCGGCGTCCAGCAGTTCCTCGACGTCCTGATAGCGTTTGGGATGGCGGCTGCCCGGCGCATTATGATGCGCCAGTTCATCCACCAGCACCAGTTGCGGGCGCCGTTCCAATATGGCGTCGAGGTCCATTTCGCGCAGGCTGTGACCGCCATGATCGACCGTGCGGCGCAGCATCACCTCATGCCCGGCGATCAGCGCCTCTGTTTCGCGGCGGCCATGGGTTTCCACGACGCCGATGACAACATCGGTGCCCGATTTCAGCCGCCGCATCCCGTCGGTCAACATCTCATAGGTCTTGCCGACGCCCGGCGCCGCGCCCAGAAACAGTTTGAGCTGCCCCCGCTCCTCCCGCGCCGCCTGGCGCAGGAAGGACTCGGGGGACGGGCGGGCGTCAGCGTTCATGACCGTCCATTAGCGCCAATCCCGTCCAGCCGTCGATTGAGTTCAAGGACATTGACCCGCGGTTCGCCCAGAAAGCCGAGCAGCGGACGTTCGATGACTTGCGTCACCAGCGCGCGTAACCGGGCGACCGGCATGCCGCGTGCTGCGGCCACCCGGTCGATTTGATAAAAAGCCGCCTCGGGCGAGATATGGGGGTCGAGACCCGAGGCGGAGGCTGTCGCCAGATCGGACGGAACGAAAAGATCTGACGTATTCTGATGGAGGGTAGCGACATCCGCCTTCACCCGGTCGGCCAGCGCACGACTGGTCGGGCCAAGGTTGGAGCCGGACGAGGCCTGCCCGTCATAGCCCTTGCCTGCGGCCGAGGGCCGCGGATGGAAATAGCGCGGATCGTTGAAATTCTGGCCGATCAGGGAGGATCCGACGACTCGGCCATCCTGATACAGCAGGCTGCCATTGGCCTGCGCCGGAAACAGCATCTGGCCGATGCCGGTCATGGCGAGCGGATAGGCGAGTCCCAGAAGAGTACCGAACAGCAGCGCCATGACGAGGGCGGGACGAAGCGACGAAAGAATATCTTTACCCATGGGGAAATCCTTCAGGCGAGGCCAAGGCCGCTGACGGCCAGGTCGATGATCTTGATGCCGATGAAGGGCGAGACGAGGCCGCCCAGCCCGTAAATGGCGAGGTTACGCGCCAGCAGCGGCCCCGCGCCGATCGGGCGATAGGTCACGCCCCGCAACGCCAGCGGCACCAGCAACGGAATGATGAGCGAGTTGAAGATGATGGCGGACAGGATCGCGCTTTGCGGTGTGGCAAGTCCCATGACATTCAGCACGCCAAGGCCCGGGTAAAGCGCCACGAACATGGCCGGGATGATCGCGAAATATTTGGCGATGTCGTTGGCGACGGAGAAGGTCGTCAGCGCGCCCCGCGTCATCAGCAACTGTTTGCCCAGCCCGACAATCTCGATGAGCTTGGTCGGGTCGCTGTCCAGATCGACCATGTTGCCTGCTTCCCGGGCCGCCTGCGTACCCGTGTTCATCGCCACGCCGACATCGGCCTGTGCCAGCGCCGGCGCGTCATTGGTGCCATCGCCGCACATCGCCACCAGACGCCCGCCTTCCTGCTCCTTGCGGATCAGGGCCAGCTTGTCCTCCGGCGTCGCCTGCGCCAGGAAATCGTCTACCCCGGCCTCTGCCGCGATGCTGGCGGCGGTCAGCGGATTGTCGCCAGTGATCATCACGGTGCGAATGCCCATGGCGCGCAGTTCGCCGAACCGCTCCCTGATACCGGCCTTGACGATATCCTTGAGGAAGATGGCGCCCAGCAGCCTGCCATTTTTCGCGACAGCCAGCGGCGTACCGCCAGCGCGGGCGATCTCATCCGTGATGCGGCGCAGTTCCTGCGCGACCGGATCGCCCTCCAGATCGGGATTGGCGCGCAGGATGGAATCGACCGCGCCCTTTTGAATCACCATGTCGCCGATGCGGACGCCGGATATGCGGGTCTGCGCTGTGAAGGGAATGACCTCTGCCCCGACCGGCAGGCTGTCCGGCAGTTGCGCATGTTGTTCGCGGGCGAGGAGCAGGATGGAGCGCCCTTCGGGAGTCTCGTCAGTCAGGCTGGCGAGCAGCGCGGCTTCCGCCAGTGCCGCCGGAGTCGTGCCGCCGACCGGACGGAACTCGGTCGCCTGGCGATCGCCGATGGTGATGGTGCCGGTCTTGTCCAGCAGCAACGTGTCGATATCGCCCGCTGCCTCGACAGCCCGGCCCGATTTGGCCAGAACGTTGAAGCGAACCAGCCGGTCCATCCCGGCAATGCCGATCGCCGACAGCAATGCCGCGATCGTGGTAGGGATGAGGGTGATGAGCAACGCCGCCAGGATCGCGACGGGGATGCCGCCACCGGCATAGCTGGCAAAGCCCGGAATGGTCGCGACCGCGATCAGGAAGATGATGGTCAGGCCGACGAGCAGCAGGGTCAGCGCGATTTCGTTGGGCGTCTTCTGCCGCTCGGCCCCCTCCACCAGCGCGATCATGCGGTCGATGAAGCCCTGTCCCGGATTGACGGTCACGCGCACCTGAATTTCATCGGAAATGACGCGCGTGCCCGCCGTCACCGCCGACCGGTCGCCACCGGCTTCGCGGATCACCGGCGCGCTTTCGCCGGTGATGGCGGATTCGTTGACCGACGCGACGCCGGCCACCACTTCGCCATCGGCCGGGATCAAGTCGCCGGTCTGCACCAGCACCATGTCCCCAAGCGTCAGTGCACTGGCGGCGACCGTTTCATAATCCGGCCCCCTACCCTTTAGCCGCTTGGCAGTCAGTTCCGCCTTGGCCGCGCGAAGAGACGCAGCCTGCGCCTTGCCCCGTCCCTCGGCCAGCGCTTCGGCAAAGGTGCCGAACAGCACCGTCAGCCAGAGCCAGACGACCAGTTGCAGCTTGAAGCCGGTCGCCAACGCGTCATGCCCGACAAGGAGCAATAGGGTGAGCAAAAGCGCGACCGTCGCCGTGGTGAACATCACCGGATTGCGGATGAGTGCGGCAGGATGCAGCTTGCGCACGGCGTCCGCGCAGGCTGGCAGGATCAGATCGAGGGTGAAAAGCGATTTTTGTTCGGACCGGGCCATCGGGTGATCCTTTAGAAAAGCTGGCCGCGCACCATGGCGAGATGATCCGCAATGGGGCCAAGCGCGAGGCTGGGAAGGAAAGTAAGGCCGCCCACAACCAGCACGATGCCGATCAGCAGGCCGGTCCAGAGCGGCCCCGTGGTGGGAAAGGAGCCAGCCGTTTCAGGCGTATGGCGCTTGGCCGCCAGACCGCCGGCGATGGCCAGCATCGGCACAATGATGAAGAAACGGCCGATCCACATCGCCACGCCCAGCAGGCCGTTATAGAAGGGCGTATTGGCGCTCAGCCCGGCAAAAGCCGATCCATTGTTCGCCACCGCGCTGGTGAAGGCGTAGAGTATCTCCGAAAAGCCGTGCGGCCCCTTGTTGAGCGGCCCGGCAAGACCGGTCGGCAGCACGCTGGCGATGGCGGTGAAGCCCAGGATGACGAGCGGTAATATGGCGATCGCCAATACCGCCAGCTTCACTTCGCGCGCCTCGATCTTCTTACCCACATATTCAGGCGTGCGACCGACCATCAGCCCGGCGACGAAAACAGCCAGAATGGCAAACAGCAGGAAGCCATAGATGCCCGCGCCTACGCCGCCGATAACGACTTCGCCCAACTGCATATTGAACAGCGGGATCATGCCGCCGATCGCGGTGAAGCTGTCGTGCATGGCATTCACCGCACCGCAGGATGCCGCCGTCGTGACGACGGAGAAGAGCGCGGAAGCGGCGATGCCGAAGCGCACCTCTTTCCCCTCCATATTGCCACCGGTCACGCTCAGGCCATGGAGGACGGGATTGCCGGCCGCTTCCTGCCAATAGGCAATGGTGACGCCGATCAGGAACAGGGTCATCATCGCGGCCAGGATCGCCCAGCCCTGCCGCACATTGCCGACCGCCTTGCCGAACGTATAGGTGAGGCCCGTACCGATCAGGAAGATCGACAGCATTTGTACCAAATTGGTAAGAGGTGTCGGATTTTCGAACGGATGAGCCGAATTGGCGTTGAAGAAGCCGCCGCCATTGGTGCCCAGCATCTTGATCGCTTCCTGCGATGCGACCGGGCCAAGCGCAAGCGTCTGGCGTGCGCCTTCCAATGTGGTGACATCGACCGATCCGGCCAGCGTCTGCGGCACGCCGCTGGCGATGTAAAAAAGCGCCAGCACGACCGCCAGGGGTAGCAGTAGATACAGCGTCACCCGCGTCATGTCGGCCCAGAAATTGCCAATTCCTGTCGCGCTACGCCTGGCGAAGCCGCGGAACAGGGCAAAGGCCAATGCGATGCCGGTAGCCGCCGACAGGAAATTATGGATGGCCAGCGCCAACATCTGGCTGAGGTTCGACATGGTCGATTCCCCAGCATAGCTTTGCCAGTTGGTATTGGCGGCGAAGCTGATCGCGGTGTTGAAGGCGAGATGCTCGCTGACTGCGCCGAACCCCTGCGGATTGAGCGGCAGCAGCCCCTGAAGCCGCAACAGACCATAAGTGGCGAGCAGAAGCACCGTATTGAAGATCAGCATATGGACGGCATAGCGCCGCCATCCCTGCTCTTCGGTCGGGTCGATCCCCGATAGGCGGTAGAAGCCCCGCTCCACCGATCCCAGCAGACAGTGGACCGGGGTGCGCCGCCCTTCGTAGAGGGCAAAGAGCCACAGGCCGACCGGCTTGGCCAGCATCAGTACCATGGCGACGAAGAGGAGGATCAAAGTCCATCCCTGGATGGTCATGACGACGCCTCCGTCAGAAGCGGTCGGGCCGTGCAAGCACGGCGACCAGATAGGAAAGCAGCCCGCACGCGGTGATCGCGGCAAGCCAGAGATCGAGTGTCATGGCACGCCCCTCCCTCACCCATTGTCGCACAGCGCGGCATAGCCGAGGCTGGCGGCCAGCAAGGCCAGGATGGTGCCGATCCAGAGGATGTCCTGCATAGAAAGCTCCCGCAGTGCCGGTCGCGAAATGCCGACAGGCCTGTCTGCGGTTGCGCAACTAGGGCGGGACGGGAGCGGAATGCGAGACGAGGATCACCACCGCCGCATAGTATTAGCATATGATTTTGGTGGAGAGGGCGCGTCCGTCCCATATCTTGCGGGCGTCCGGCAGGAGACCATCAACATGCGCCGTTTGGAGGCGGTAGTTGAAATGTCGCCCAATGCCGAACGCAATCATCGAGAGGCTTTTTCAGCACTCGGTCAGATAATGCTGCTATTCGCCATCCTGCTGCATTGTCCCCACGCTTGGAGAAATATTCAAGTCCGACCAGCGCCCTCGGTTCGGTTCCGGGATGGTACTGCCATCCGCACGCTCAGCGGTACGACCAGGAAGAGCGCAGAGCGGCTTTTCCCGGTCTGCACGCCCGCGCTCGCCAGGCTGTTGAAGGAGCCGGGCGATCTAGCGAAAGTGAACTGCATCCCGGATGTGGTATGGAAAGACCGGACGATCTGGTGCGCGGGCGCGGGCAGCGTGGCCCCGCCTCACTTTGGCCCAGCCTTCTCTCTCTACGCTATTGCTGTGCAGGAAGCGCTGCTAGGACACGCGGTGCTTTATGTTCAGGGTTCTTGCGGAAACCATGACATTTCTCCGCAGGGCCCACCCCGGCCGGTCCGTCTCTTCATTTTTAAGAGCCAAGTCGAAGGACGAAGTGGACTGGATATCGTCGGCACGGAAATCCAGATGCAATCTATCAGCTTGCCTCACCAACTCAAATTACGTAACGCGAATCAATATCATTAGCGAGTTGCATAATTGGGGGTCGATTTGTCCATTTTCCGTGTGGCGCTCTTTGCGTCTGTTGCATGCTGTGCCTCCACCGCCATTGCACAAGAGGCAAGTCCATCGGCGCCGGATGCGTCTACGGCGGAAAGCGACCAGATCATCGTGACCGGTCGCGCCCAGCGGCTCTATCGCACCGAAACCACCACTGTCGGCAAATCGGCGGAGAATCCGCTCGACATTCCGCAGGCTGTGCAGGTCATCAACAGCGATCTGTTCGCCGATCAGGGCGCGCGCGATGCGACCGATGTTTATCGTAATATTTCAGGCGTCAGCTTCTTCAGCTATGCTGGCGTCACCTTTCGCGGGTTCCGACAGGACCAGTCCTTCTACGACGGCATGCGCGGAAATCCCTTCATCGGCTTTTCCGTGCCGCAACTGTTCAATATCGACCGGGTAGAAGTGCTCAAAGGGCCGGCTGGCCTCTTCTTCGGCCCCGGATCGCCCGGCGGCATCATCAACTATGTGTCGAAGGTGCCGGGCGATGCGACCGCCATGCGCATGGTCGCGACGGCGGGCAATTACGACCGGCGCGGCATATCCGCCGAAGCGACCGGCCCTGTCGATAAAGACGGCATCGTCACCTACCGCCTTGGCGGCTTTTACGAAGCGATGAACCCCTATCGGCGCAATACGAAGAATGTCTCGCTGATCGGCGACGGCGCTTTGGCGATCAAGACCAACGAAGGTGGCAAGCTGACGCTTCAGGCGACGATCTACGACAATGATCTTCAGGGCAACCGGCTGCGCGGCGTCCTGACCGACAACGACGGCAATTTCCTGACCGACATTCGCTGGAACGCCAACGAACCGACCGATTTCCTGCATCTGAAGTCGCAGGCCTATCAGGCTCGTTATGCGACCGCTATCGGGGACAGGATCACATTCGATGCGGGCGTCCGCTATTTCAAGGCGACTGAGACGCAGCAATATCATGAGCCGCGTGGGCTGGTTGCCGGCAGTACCGATCTGGTGGCGCGCGAGTTTCGCGACCAGATCCGCGATGTCGATGGCTTGTCCTTCTCGGCCAATCTGACGGCGCGGGTCGACATATTGGGCATGGAGCACAAGTTCCAGACCGGCGCAGATTGGTATGACGAGACGAGCGTGCTCAATTCGCGGATCCTGCGCGCGGGCGTGACGCCCTTGAGCCTCAGCAATCCGGTCTATACCAACAGCGCCCGCGATGTGGCGCGGGCCGCCTTGCTGCCCTTCACGGTCACGGATACGCGCACCAGGCGTCAGGGTGCCTATCTCCAGGACCAGATCAGCCTGAGCGACGCCTTCAAACTGGTCGGCGGCGTGCGCTACGACAAGTTTGAGGATCGCGTGGTGAATGCGTCATCCTACAAGGACGAAGACGTGACCTTCCGCACCGGCGCGATCTACAAGCCGCGCCAGGATGTGTCCGTCTACCTCAACTGGTCGCAAAGCTTCGAGCCGCAGGCGGCCGCCAGCCAGAATAGCGATGTGGGCGGCCCCTTTGCGCCGGTGACGGGCGATCAGTTCGAGGGCGGGGTCAAGGCCGACCTGTTCGATGGTCGCTTGCAGGCCAATCTGGCCGCCTATCGCATCGTGCGAAAGAATATCCTTCAGGCCGACACCAGCCTGCCGCCGGTCAACGGACAGGACCAGTTGCGCCCGATCGGCGAAGTCACCAGCAAAGGGTTTGAGATCGATCTGTCGACTGACATCACCGCCAATTGGGTGGCATTGGTCAACTATGGCTATAATGACACGAAAATTACGGGCACCATTGCCGGACAGGCGATCACCAATGCGGTGGGCAACCGTTTCGCCAATGCGCCCAAGCATAAGGTCGGTTTCTGGACCCGCTATCAGGTGCCAGTGATCGACGCGGCCTTTGCCGTCGGCGGCGAACATGTGTCGGAGCGGATCAGCCTGTCGGGGCAGACCGTCAAGCCCTACACCATCTTCGACGCGTCGATCACCAAGGGGCTGGGCTTTGCCGAACTGATGCTGCGCGTCGATAATATTTTCGACAAAGTCTATGCCGCATCGGGCTTTTCGGCCCAGAGCGGCCATTTCCCCGGCGAACCGCGGACATTCCTGGGCGAACTCCGCTTTAAATTCTGACCATGGACAAGAAGCGCGCGAAAAAAGGCCGATCGCTCTGGTGGGTGGTGCATAGTTGGATCGGCCTTAAACTGTCGATCTTCCTGACCTTCATTCTGGCGACGGGTACGCTTGCGGTGTTCGCGCATGAAATCGACTGGTTGGCGACCCCCGCGATGCGGGTGTCACCACGGTCGGAGCCGGTCGCATCCTGGGGCGCCTGGGCGCAGGCGGCGGCGCGGGCGGCACCGGATGCGCGGCTTCAGACGCTCTATGCGCCGATAGATCCATGGTTCACGGTCGAGGCCTGGGTCAGCCATGGCAAAGGCGCGCCGGAGCGCATCTTTGTCGACCCCTGGACGGCCAAGGTGACAGGCAGGCATGGTTGGGCGAACGTCCACCGTTTCCTGCGGCAGGCCCATCGCCACCTGATGCTGCCGACGAAGATCGGCATACCGATCGTTTGTTCGCTGGCGTTGCTGCTTGGCGTATCGCTGGTGTCGGGCATCGTCACCTACAAGAAATGGTGGCGCGGTTTCTTCCGCATGCCGCGCAGCGGAGATGGTCGACGCTTAACTGGCGACCTGCATCGTTTAATGGGATTGTGGAGCCTCTGGTTCGTGGCGCTGATCGCACTGACCGGCCTATGGTATCTGGTCGAGACGCTGGGCGGTCAGGCGAAAGTGCCGAAATTGCCAGAGGTCGCAGCCAGTCCCACCCCCATGGGCGCGGATCTGGATCGACTGGTCGCCATTGCGCGGCGGGCAAAACCCGATCTCGACATTCGTGAAATCCGTTTCATGACCGATAATGGCGTACTGTTCCTGGGCCAGTCATCGGCATGGCTGGTGCGCGACCGCGCGAATGGCGTCGCCATCGACCCCGCGACATCAAAGGTCGTCGCACGAGTAGATGGTGGCGCGCTCAATGCCCATCAACGCATTTCCGAAATGGCCGATCCGCTGCATTTTGGTACGTTCGGCGGCCTTTGGACGAAGGCCGTCTGGTTTCTGTTCGGCGCGCTGCTGACCACGATGGCGGTCACGGGCACCATGATCTACGCCATGCGACTGGCCAGAACGTCGCGATCCGAGAGCGGCGGCTTGAAGATCGCCTGGCAGGGCATGGGCGTCTGGGCCTATATTGGCCTGGCGCTCATTCTCCTCGCCCTGATCCTGACGCCCGGCGCAATTGGTGGGGCGAGTTAAAAGCGCCCCTGCTTGCCGCAGATCGGGAACGATCGCTTTGCGATCAGGGCTTTTGGCTGCTCATTCCAATAACGTTCGCGCAATCGGCCTGCGTGCTGGGAAGCGGATAATCTGATACCCTCCGGAACAGCAAAAATGCCCAGAGCCGAGCCTGTTTCAATCCATCCAAGATGCTCAGCATTGATTTTGCCGTTTTTAGGCGCGGACCTGCGGCTGCCCCATTCAAGCCAAGCCGGACTGGCGGGTCGCGGCATGCCAGGATCTCGATCACCATCGGATCAGCCTGCCCATCGCCGAACGATTTCGCATAATAGTTTAGGACGCGTGGATGGTTCGACTGCCCAAACTCTTTAACCAGCGCGTCAGAACCAACCGAACCGATCTTGGAGCGGCAAGTTCCAGCGAGCGTCATCAGATCGCCGCTCGCCTGGATTTGCGGGGGCAGCCAACTCACAAGTCCGCCTGTCTCCCACATGCTGTCGGCGGTTGCCATCGTGACATCGCCTGACCGGCGTGCCCGCGACCTCAAACTCGCGCTCGCGCTGGGCTCACCACCATCGCAGCAGCCCCATAGAAGATCCTGAGCTAATCACGGCGCTGCGTCCAACGATTTCTGTGCCTGCCCGCAAACCGCGCAGAACTGCGGCGGTGTCGTGCCCCCGACGGATCACCACCTGTAACGTTTTGCATTTCGGAATGTTTGGCTGGGGCGGCAGGAGGCCCAGCCAAACTTTTGCGCCGCCGGAAATGGCCGAAAACCGTGGTGGCACTGTCGTTCGGTCACCCCACTTACTACAGCCGCTGGCGACATTTGCAAGCTACAGCGGCAAAATCCCATCTATCGCTGCTCTGCGCTCCACGGCCGCCCAACACGCCGCGACACCTCGTCGGGAAGTGCCCAACCAGCAGCGCTCCCCGCCGGATCCTTGGCCAGTACGCAGCGACCGTCTTTCGCCCTGAAGCCCTCCACTCTGCAATTCATGAGGTCGGACAAGGCTCCAGACATGATGAACGCTGGTAGATCGTGCCGCTCCGCATCCGACAGCTGGGACCACAGCAATTCGCCAGGCCGCTCGGAAAAGGCGCGCCTGGCCAAAAAGGCGTTGACCATGCCGCTGGCAAGCAGGCCTGCGGCGAGGAGCACGAGAAGCGTGGGTCTCGTCCACGAGATATGCTCCTGGATGGTCCGCAAAATGGACCTGTGGTGTGTCACTTCACTGCGCAGCTGCTTTTCGGCTCGCTCCAGCGTCCTAAGCGACTGGCCGACGCGCTCGACCACCTGATGCCCGAGCGCATCAAGTGCCTGCGCCGAAACCGCAGCCTTGCCGGCGGAAACGTAGAGTTTCATGGCACCAGTATGGGCAGCGCGCAAATGGGAGCGGACGGCCTCACCATGCTGTTCCAGCCAGTCCCCGATGGATAGTTCAAGGATCTGCCCGTGCCGGTGCTGGTACATTGCGATGACGAGAAATGGATCGTCGAAGCCCGGCGCACAATGGCGCTCGATCTCGTCCATCGATGCTGCGACGGCAGGATCCGGCTCATCGTCGAAAAGGTCCGCCCAGAGCGCGCGCCATTGACTCACAGGACGTCCTCCAAGCCAGCCGCCAACATCTTCATGGCGCGCGCGAAAAGCGCGGCTTCGCCGATGGATGCCTCGGCCATCGCCGCACTGATCCGCTCACCGCGATCGTAGAAAGCCATCTGGAGACGTTCCGCCAGTCGTGGGATCTGCAGCACGCCGTGGTCTGGATCATGGCGCAACTGGCGCTCGCCGTCACCACTACGCAGGCCCGGAGCCGCGGCGGTGAAGCAGCGGATAACGCGTGCCAGTCCGCTCTTGTGCCGATAATAATCCTCTGCGCGGCTGGTGTCGTCACGCGGTCCCAATTTCATGAAAAGGCAATAGCGTTCCGGTGCCTGATCGATCCACGGGAGAAGTTCGCTCTCGATCGCCACGAAATCCTTGAATGCGGCCGCATTGACGCTGAGGATCATTGGAACCCCGGCGCGCGCCTCTGCCATAGCGGTGATCAGATCGGCGACGAAATCGGTGCTGGTCACGGAGACGAACCGATATTCTTCGGGACCGAGCGATTTTGCAAGGTACCCTCGCGACGTTCCAAGCTCGATCACCTGAACACCATGACTACCAGCGTCACACAGCGCTACGACGCAGGCGACCAGCGTATCGACACCGGCACCACCACGCTCGCCGCTGACGACGAGGATGGTGCTGCCCAACGTATTCGTCAGCAAAGACGATACGGCGATGCTGGTTGCCAAAACCGGTCGTTCCGTCAGGGTAAGCGATTGTGAACGAGCGACAATGATGTCGCCCTTGAATTCAGACTTCATGATAACCTCCTAGTAGTCGAAATCGTCATTGAGGGCGCTTGTGCCCCGGTGAAAATGATGTGACGGCTCAGTGCCTGGCGGTGCCAAGTGGGCTTCGGGCTGCGGCGGGGAGTCGAACAATTCCCAGATGATTTCCTCGACGGGCTGACACAGCAGCTGAGCCGCTCTAAGAAAGGGGGGCTCGATCGCCGCGCTGGCAGGCAGGTCGATGTGTCGCATCGACGCCAACCAGCGAACTTCTGACCGGGCTTGCAGCAGGTCCGCCAGTTCCTGGACGTCCTTGTCCTGCGCGACCTTCAAAACGTTGCGCCAATCCTGAGCCAGAACGACCGCTTCCCAGTCCTCTCTAGCCAATCTGCTGCCTTCGGCGCTGGGACGCAGCCGCGTGATCGCGGCTTGGCGATCGAGAATGTCGCCGCCGACATTTTCCATCAGCCGTTCCCAACGGTCGATTTCCACGCCATGGACGTGATCGAGCATCACACGCGCTGTCTCGATATAGCCCGGCTCAGCGACCTGCGATGTCCGGTGATCTGTCGCCTCGACAGGTTCAAACGTTGGAGACGTTGCTGCAACGATCTTCCATGCGCGATCACGGCCTTCATCGCCTTCGATACCCAGCATTGTCAGGATGGTCCTGACATCGCGCTCGACCTGCGCCTCCTGCGCATGATCAATCGTATGAGCGGCCCCCGGCCAGACGCCGTCAATCCTGTAGATTTCAGCCGCTCTCTCGATCGCTCCCGCTAAGCTGGGCGAGATGTCCAGCGGTCTGCCGATTGCGGCTTCGAGCTTCTTCCTGGCCTGAAGATCAGCATCAGTGACGAAGTCGGTCGCCAGCAGAAGAGCCAGCTGCTCATCGGCATTGGCTCCTTCAATCGAAAGATCGAGAAATCCCGCTCTATAGGCTGCCGCAGCTATGCCATCCGGCTTCCGATGATGCGGATCAGCAGCTTTCTCACGAACGAACGCAGCCATATAGGCGAGGTCGGGGGCCGAGAGCTGGCCCAACTGCCACATCGTGCAGCCCGCAGCGAGCAGGGCATCCAAAAAAGCGCGTTCCTGCTTATTACCCGACTTCTGGTTTGATTTCTTGGGCTGCTCGGTTTCTTCCCGCGCCCGCTCTACATCGGCGAGTTGGCTGTCGGTAATGGACAGTTGGACGATCAACGCGGCCGCCTTTGCAAGCGTAGCACCGTGTTTGCGGAGCAACGTATTGCGAGACTTGGTCAGAGCGCGCTTTGTCTGTGCCAACGAAGCAGTCCCGCCGAGCGGGTTCTTCCCCGTTTGCTGGGCAGCCTTGGCTTTCTTCGAACGGGCTTCAAACTCCGCGCCCTTGGCCCCGTTGAGCTTGTCGGCTACCCCAGCAGCGATCGCGGCGTCGATGCTCTCCAACTGCTCTATGGTCTCGCGCAATCGAACCCGGCCGCTTGCTTCGCCCAGTTTGCATATATCTTCCCACAGAGCCATGAATAATCCTCAGAGCCAAATCTTCCCTTTTAGGAAATGGCTCGAAATCCCGCAAAAATTTTTTTGAGCGCATGGAAAAGGCGAGCAACGCCTGAAGACCGAGCTCGCAGCCATGCGAAGCTATTCGCTGCAATACTTCGCCGCTGGTGACACAGTGAGGGCTAGTCGGCGAAAGTTATCCGCCGACAGCTTCGCCACCGGAAAGTAAGGCGCAATACCTACAATTTGACGCATTGACGTCAAATTGTATGCGCCCCTCCGGGATGGATCGGCTGACGCCGAGTTTTGTCCGGCGCACGCCGGCCAAGCGCTATCGCGGGTGTAGCGGCTGCGCCGCCTCTCTTGATTACCTCATCTATATTTGTCCCGGCCTCAGCGATCCAGACCGCTGACGTCCCCGCACTGTAGCGCCCCAAAAAATGGCCGCGACGATCTGCGGGCACGACGCAAGACGGCCCGGTCAGCTCTGCTTTTGGGCAGCATAGAAAAGGCGCCGCTGATCAGCGCGGTATCGAAGGAATTGGGAGAAGGAAAAAACGGGCGCAAGCCTGCGCTGCTTCCAGCCTTCATTCACTCGCCGACAACACCGGCATCCCAGCCCTGCACATGATCACCACACCGTCCTAATGGCGGCGTGAGGTCGTGCGCCCATCGGAGACGACCATGCTCCCGTCGCATACCATCACTGCATTTACCCCCGTCACCATCAATGCCGGTAATCCGACCGCCAGTGGCGACATTGCGGTCGGCGCTGCCGCGCTGACCGTGACAGTCGTCGCCGGACAGGTCAGCTTCGACCTGTCCTCCTTCATTCTGCCGCCCAACCAACCCGCGCAGGAGTTTCTCGCGTGGATCGATGATCGCCTCAGCGACGATCAGGCTACCCTGTCAATGTATGGGCCGGGCCGCGTCGTCGAATTGCTCAGCCAACTGCCGGACGTAGTCTATTCCTCGGGCTTCCGCAGCCTGGCAGGTGGGGGTAAACAGCCCATCATCCGCCTTCAGGTCGAAGAAAGAAGGCGCTTCATCTCCCTTCATAAGGCCTGCGCTCAGGCCCAGATCGCCTGCGCATCGACCGATCCGGCCGAGCGCTTCATCGCCTGGGTCAAAGGCGACATCGACCAGATCGCGGCGGATGCCGAGATCGACGCGATCGCGACATGGCGGATGACGGTCGCCGCGATCGAACGCAAGAGCGGCCTTGTCCGTGAACTGGCGACCATCCTCCATCGGCATCTGGTGCAGTGGCTGCGCGACACCGATCGCGCCTCCACCCGCGCGCATGAGCGCAATCTCTCTCCCATCGCTGGCTGACACGCCCGCCGCGCCCGCAGGCGCGTCCCTATCGAAGGATAATTCCATGGAATTGATCGATCTCTCGATCCAAGACCGGGGCTTCGCGCCCCATAGCATCGCCATCAGCTTGCGGACCGCAGGATGCTGCTTCGGTATGCTCCACCGTCCAGACAGCAGGATCGTTGCCGGCATCGGCCTGCTATCGGTCCAGCCAGATGACGTCGGCGGCTTTAGCATCGAAGCCGACGCCACTTATCTTCAACCGGGCGATAAGGCCACCGATCTGCTGGACTGGCTGGATGATCGGATAGGCGAAATTGAGGCCATCATCAGTTGGGATAGGTGGTGGCCCGTAGCG
>JAGVJS010000016.1 GCA_020051025.1 Sphingobium sp.
GACCGGGCGCGGGCGCGTTCACTGGCGGCGGAACGGATCGCGGCGCTCGACCTGAAGATCGCAGAGTTGCAGGCGGCACGGAATGCGCTGACGCGGCTGGCGCACCAATGCCATGCCAGCGAGGAAGGGCCGTGCCCGATCATCGCGGCGTTCGAAGGCGAGAACGCTTAACTTCGCACATTTCCCGCAGATTCGGATATTTTGTTACGCGCGCCTGATCCTATCGGAAAGCGGGTGGGGCGAGCGATGGAAAGAGCCGGGTGGACTTTAGCAGGCGGCCGGCAAGTAGGACAGAAAAGGTGCGATCAGCGCAATCCGGCCTCGGTCATTGTCAGTGCGTTGAGGTCGATGCCCAGGCTATTGGCGGCGCCCTGCGCCGCCGCTTTTTTGATCGCTGGCATGAGCGTGGGGGTCTTGGCGGCGAGTTCGCCAAATTGCGCGATCATGATGGCCTGCACGATCATGATTTCGGCCAGTTCCTGTTTTTCGGTATCACCTGAGGACAGAAATTCGGGGGTGGCGATCATGGCGGACGCAACCTGCTGCTGGACGGCGCGCATCGTGGCCTGTGAGGGATCCTGCGTCTGACCATGGGCTGTCAGCCAGGCGGAGGTCAGATAGACGGCGGTCGCATCGGCCACATTGGTGGTCGCCATCCCATAAGGTTTCATCCAGTCGTTGGCGGCCTTTATCACGTCTTCCTTCTCGAACATCGCGGCCAGCTTGGCCGCGCCATCAGGATCCTGCTGGCGGGAGCGTTCGACGAAGCGGGCGAAATTGGCCTTACGCCGGGCAGGGGAGGGGGCGTAGGTCAGGGCGCTGGCCCTGGCAGCGGGGATCGGTTCGGCTTTTCGGTCCGCGAAGCTGCGGAAAATCGTGCGCATGGGGGGCTGTGCCCGCGCGCCGGGGCGTCCGGGTAGCGGATCCTTCTCGCCCTTGCGGATCGCCCTGTCGCGACTTTGCTCGATGACAGGGTCCATGGCGGCGGTGCCGGTCAGTCCGCCCATGTCGAACACGCCGCCGATATCCTGAGCATGGGTGGGCAGAGCGGAGGCAAAGAGCGTGAAAGCGGCCAATCTGAACAGGTTGGATCGGGTCGTCATCATCATCTCCCAAGCTCGTCGCGACCAGCATTTGCGCAATCGGGTGACGTTTCGACGAAGCGGCGATCATTACTGCACGATTTGCGGCAAACCGAACGGCGCGTGGAGCCAGTCGTCATGCTTGCGTTCGAGAGGGGGCGGGAGCAACATTCCGCCAGCCGTAGAGCGGATCGATCAAGGAGAGTTGCCATGATGCGCGTGATGCTGCCGATGTCCGGCCTTGCTGTCCTGCTGGCGCTGGGAGGCTGTATGGAAACCATGCCCGGACCTGATCGTCCAAGACCCGAACGTCCGCGTCCGCCCCGCCCGGAAGCGGGCATGTGTACGAAGGAATATGCGCCGGTCTGTGCGATCAGGGGAGGGCAGCGCAAGACGTTCGGCAATGCCTGCGAGGCGCGGGCGCAGCGTTACAGGGTGATCAGTCAGCAGCCGTGCGGGGGTTGAGGGCGCATCCCCTCACCCAGCTGCGACTGGGGCGGCAAGCTGTCAGGTCTGCGCATCCCTCTCCCTAGCGGAGAGGGCTATAGGGGGGCTATCTCAGCGCTTCTTGCGGACCCTCTTTTTCTTCGCCGGCGCCTTTTTCGGGGTAGGGCAGGGCCAGGCCTTGCGCGTGGCGGCGAAGACCTGGGACGAGGCGGATTTCTTGCGGTCGATCGGGTTCCTGCTCAGATAATTGACCGTCGTGGTGCGCAGTTCGTTGATCGTCACGCCGCCGGGGATGCAGCTTTTGAGATGATTGGCTTCCCGCGTCGTATTGAAGGCATCGACCGCGCCGCTGATATAGCCGACGCACTCATAGCTTTTCTCGAAATAATCCTTGCCTTCCTTGTCGGCGGTGCAGACCGCATAAAGCTGATCGCCGCTGTAGAAGCCGGCATGCGCGGCGGTGGGCAGCAGGGCAGTTACGAGCAGGGTGGAAAAGACAAGTTTCGCGGTGGGCATTTTCACGTCTCTCTGTTTGTCGAACCGTCGTGGGCATCCGCCTGAGATCCCAGCATTCGCTGGGATGACGGACTGGAACGGTGTGACAGCTATTCCAGCCCAGCGACTAGCCCGTCGATCGCGCCCTGCAATATGTAGCTGGCGGCGAGTTTGTCGACCAGTTCGTCGCGGCGGGCGCGGCTGGCGTCGGCTTCCAGCAGGGTGCGGGTGACGGCCTGGGTCGACCAGCGTTCGTCCCAGAGGAGGACGGGATAGCCCAAGTCCGCGATATTCTGGGCAAAGGCGCGGCTGGCCTGACTGCGCGGGCTGTTGCTGCCGTCGAGGTTGAGCGGCAGGCCGATGACGATGCCCTTGACCTGCTGCTGTTCGATGAAGGCGGCCAGCGCCGGCTTGTCCTTGCTGAACTTGCCGCGATTGACGGTGTAGGCGGGGCTGGCGATCGTCCAATGGGCGTCGCAGAGCGCGAGGCCGATCGTCTTCGTGCCGACATCCATGCCGATCAGCCGGCCGCCCTGCGGCAAGGCTTCGCGAAAGGCGACGCGATCGGTGGTGACCAGTTTCAGGGGGGCGGAAGTCATATGGCCCCCCCCTGTCACTTCTTGGTGAAGGCGGCCAGTCGTTTCTGCGCATCCTGCCGCACATTGCCCCAGAAGAGGCTGTAGTCGTAGACATGGTAATTGTTGCCGGGCAGGGTGAATGGCCCCATGTCGACCGGCTCCCCGATCATCAGCACGCCGCTGGTGTCGCAGCGGGCGGGTACGATGCCGGTCAGCAGCTTGGGCGGCTGGCCTTGTTCGCGGGCATCGAGCGTGCCCAGATTCGCGCTGGCCGGGGCAGCGCCGTTGAACGCGCCGGTGATGGGATTGGTGCAGAGCATATGCGTGCCCTTGCGGGGCTTGCCGGTATAGCCGGTCTTGCGCTCGAAACTTTCGACCACGGCGGACGGATCGGCCGGTTCGGCATAGCTTTGCCAGCTGACGATACAATGCGCCTGATCCTGCCGCGCGCAGGCGGGGAGGCCGAGCGCGGGGAGGTCTGCCTCCACCGATACTGGCCAGCCGACCGCATAGACGAGATCGGAA
>JAGVJS010000321.1 GCA_020051025.1 Sphingobium sp.
CGATGACGATCTGGTTGCCCGACTGGCGCGCTTCCAGCCGCAGCCGGCCCATTTCGGGCTTGCCCGCCGCGCGGCGCTTTTCCGGAGTCTCTATGCCATGGTCGATGCTGTTGCGTACGATATGGGTGAGCGGGTCGACGACCATCTCCACCATTTCGCGGTCCATTTCGACATCGCCGCCTTCCAGCGTCAGGTCGATACGCTTGCCCAGTTCCCGGCCCAGATCACGCACCATGCGCGGAATCGCGGTAAACAGGCGGTCGACGCGCTGCATCCGGGTCTTGGAAATCACGTCGCGCATATCGGCAACGCAGGTGGACAGCCGCTCGAACACATTGTCCAGTTCGGGGTCGGCTGATCGTTCGCGCAGCTTGCGCGACAATTCGTTGCGCGCCAGCACCATGTCCGACACGCCGTTCATCAACTGGTCGATCAGGCTCAGCGGCAGACGAATGGTGCGCGGTCCAGACTGCGTCCCGCCGGTCCTGGCGACGGCAATTGCCGCCGTCTCGACCATGGGCTGTTCCGGTTCGTCTCCTCGTGCGCTCAGCGCACCGATCAGGAAATCGTCATTCTCGCTCGGCAGGGCCGCACCAATGGCTACCGCCTCGGTCAGTTCGCCGATCCGGTCCATGATACCCAGCACTGCGCTAACGGTCGCGGGGTCGGGACGGCGGTTGCCCGCGCGAATCTCCGACAACACATCCTCGGCCGCATGGCTCAGCCGCTCGAAACGCGGCAGGTTCAGGAAACCGCAACTGCCCTTCACCGTGTGGAAGAAGCGGAAGATGGCGTCCAGCCGATCCCGGTCCGATGGATCGGCCTCCCAGGCGACGACTTCGCCTGCCAGAGCCTCCAGCGTCTCCTGGGTCTCGGATATGAATTCCTGTAGTAGCTCGTCCATTCCCTCAAGGCCCCAAGGCTGCGCGCGACGGCACCATTGCGGGGACGTAGTTAAAGGGCCGTTAAAGCTGCGGCCGATGATGGCGGGGGGTAAAGAAAAAGGGGCGCCGCAGATGACCGCGACGCCCCTCAAACTCGGCGAATAACCGATGCTTACTGATGCTTCTCGACGGCATCACCGGCCTTCTCGCCCGCCTCGCGGGTGGCGGCGGCCTTGTTTTCCAGCGCATCGGCAGCGTTTTCTGCGGCATTTTCAGCATTGCCCGACAGGTTATCGGCCATGGCTTCCATATTGTCTGCCTGGTTATCGAGAGCCTCCGCCTGATTCTCGTATGCGTTCTCGACCTTGTTTTCCTTGGCGGAATCGCACGCGGACAGCGTGACAAGGCTGGCAAGGCCCAGGACTGCGACGAAAGTTTTCACGGCGTTATCTCCTGTTGCGCCCCCTCAGGGCATACATCATTCGGCACCGGGTCGTGGCGACGGTTGACCGCCTCAAACCCTGACGCCGATCAACCGGCCGTACGCCTGATGGTTCCCGTCGCAGGCTCGTTTCGTCGCATAAACGATTATTTTTTGAGCGAATCCCGGATTTCGCGCAGCAACACGATATCCTCGGGCGTCGGCGCGGGTGCGGCCGCTTCCGGCTCCGGCTTGGCGGTCAGCTTGTTCATCACCTTGACCAGCAGGAAGATGATGAAGGCTAGGATGAGGAAGTTCACCAGTACGGTCAGGAACTGGCCCCAGCCGAACATCGCCACGCCCGCCGCCTTCAGGTCGGCATAGCTGGTCGGATTGCCCTTGAAGTCAGCAGGCAGGTCGCCCATCCGCAGGAAATAGCCGGAAAAATCGGCCCCGCCAAAAATAAAGCCCACGACCGGCATGATCAGATCGTCGGTCAGCGACTTGGTGATGGTGGCGAAAGCGCCGCCGATGATGACACCGACGGCCAGGTCCATCACATTGCCGCGATTGATGAAAGTCTTGAATTCAGAAACCAGCCCCATGGTGTAAGCCCCTTATACCATCTGCGATAATGACTGCATGGCCCGTTGCGCCGCCCGGGGCAACGTCCTATTTCAACGGCGAAACAAAGCCGAGGATGTTCCATGTCGCTCAAGCGTCGTTTTTCCACCGTGCTTCTGCCGATCGCCGGCGCACTCTCCCTGTCCGCCTGCGGCATCAACAGCGTGCCCACCGCCGAAGAAGAAGCAAAGGCCAAATGGGCAGATGTCCAGGCGCAATATCAGCGCCGGTCCAATCTGGTCGGCAACCTCGTCGCCACGGTGAAGGCCGCGGGCAAGCAGGAACAGGATACGCTGGTCAAGGTGACGGAAGCCCGCGCCAAGGCGACTTCGGTTCAGGTCAATGCGGAAGACCTGTCCGACCCTGCCAAGGTCGCGCAGTTCCAGGCCGCGCAGGCCCAGCTGAGCCAGGGGCTTGGCCGCCTGCTCGCCTCGGTCGAGGCCTACCCCGATCTCAAGACCAACGAAAATTACCTGAACCTGCAATCGCAGCTGGAAGGCACGGAAAACCGCATCGCCGTCGCCATCCGCGACTATAATGGCGCGGTGCAGGCTTATAACACCCGCATTCGCACCTTCCCCGACGCGATCGGCGCAAAGATCATCCATGGCGCCAAGCCCATGACCCCGTTCCAGGCAACCACGCCGGGCGCGGAAGAAGCGCCGAAGGTCGACTTCGGTAACTGACCCGGTGCCGATCGCCCTTCCTGCGCCGGCGGAAAATTCCCCTTCCCCGTTCGGCCTGAGCCTGTCGAAGGCCCGCACTTTCCCCTTCGGAAAGCGCGGGCCTGGCCGGCTTATCCTACCGCTCCTCCTGCTCTTCGCGCTGCTGGCCTTCGCGCCGGCCGCCTTGGCGCAGAGCTTCCCCAAGTTCGACGACAGGGGCGTGGTCGATGCCGCGAACCTGCTCGATCCGGCGCAGCAGCAGGCGCTCAGCGCCAAATTGATCGCGCAGAAGAAGGCCAGCGGCCGGGCGCTGGTGGTGGCGACCATTCCCGACCTGCAAGGCTATGATATCGCCGATTACGGCTATCGGCTCGGCCGGGACTGGAAGATCGGCGACAAGGACAGCAATGGCGCGCTGCTGATTATCGCGCCCGCCGAACGCAAGATTCGGATCGAGGTCGGCTATGGACTGGAAGGCGTGCTGACAGACGCCGTCTCTTCCCAGATCATCCGCAACGCGATCAGTCCGCGCTTCAAGGCCGACGACATGGCGGGCGGGATCAATGCCGGCGTGGACGAAATCACCATGCTGCTCGCCCTTCCCCCCGAAGAGGCGAAGGCCCGCGCGGCAGCGGCGGAAGCGGCGGTCCGCAAGCAGGATGATGGCGGTGGCGGCATCATCGCCTTCTGGATCATCCTGTTCATCATCTTCTTTGTGGCCCTGCCGCTCCTGTCACGCGCCAGGGGCGGTAAGCGCTATCGCCGTGGCGGCGGCAGCGGACCGATCATCATCTGGGGGCCGGGGGCCGGTTCCGATTGGGGTGGTTCCGGCTGGGGATCGGGCGGCGGCGGTTCCAGTTGGGGTGGTGGCGACAGCGGAGGCGGCTTTTCTGGCGGCGGCAGCTTCGGCGGCGGCGGTGCATCGGGGGATTGGTGATGCAGCTTCATCTTTCGCAGGCCGATCATGACCTCGTCTCCTCTGCCGTGGCGGCGGCGGAGGCGCATACATCCGGTGAGATCGTCACCATCGTCGCGCGGCGCTCCGACAGCTATCATGATGTCGGCCTCAGCTGGGCGGCGGCGGCGGTGTTCATCGCACTGGCGCTAATGGCGGCTTTCCCCGCACAGCTTCGCGCCTTCCTGTCGATGCTGCTGCTCGACTGGGAGCATGAACTGGCCGACTGGAAGCTGCTGATGGGGCTGCTCGGCCTTCTCATCCTCAAATTCCTGGTCGTGCGCTATCTGCTGGCGATCATGCCACTGCGCATGCTGATGACGCCCCGCGCGACCAAGGCCCGCCGGGTCCGCCGCCGCGCCATATTGCTGTTCCGCACCGCCGCCGAA
>JAGVJS010000291.1 GCA_020051025.1 Sphingobium sp.
CCATGCGGCGCTGACGGGCGAACCGCTGGCCGTGGGCGGGCGGCAGACGGGGGCGGCGGGTTCGATCATATCGGCGCGCTGGGTTGTGGATAACCCGCAGGCCGGAGTGGAAACCGACTATGAATATCTCCGCTGGGAGGATCTGGTCGGCAAGGTGTGGATCCGCAATCCGCTCAGCCTCGCTTTGCGGGCCGCCCGCGCTTATACGGGTCATGCGCGGCAGATGGATTTCCTGCGGATGCGCCGGCTGCGCAAGGGGCCGGTCATTACCATCCTTTATCCGCCGCTTCTGGCGGTGCTGATCCCGCTGTTGCTGGCGCTCGTGCCCGCCTTGCTGATGTCGCTCGTCCTGCCTTTCTGGGCCGGGGCGCTGGCGGGCATCGCGATCAGCGTCTTTCTGTCCGGCCGCATCCTCGCCAAGCTGGTCGTGCCCTGGCTGCTGCGCTTCATGACCTATCATGGCGCGCTGGCGGCGCAGGGACCGGGAGATGCGCTGGACGAACGGCTCGACCAGTTCGCCGCCCGCATCGCGCAGGAACTGGATGGCGACTGGGATGAAGTGCAGTTCGTCACCCACAGCGCCGGCACGATCCTTGGCATGCGCCTGATGCGCCGATTGATCGCCCTGCGGGGCGGGATGCTGCCCGATCATTTCGTGATGCTGGGACTGGGGCAGGTGGTGCCGGTCATCGGCCTGCGCCGCGACGCCGCCTGGTATCATGATGACCTGCGCGCGCTGGCCGACAAATCGTTCCGTTATGTCGACATCAGTTCCCCGCCAGACGGTGCCGCCTATTACAACGTCAATCCGTTCCGGCTTGTCGCCGATCAATTTGCCGCGCGGGTCGACATGCTATCGCCGCGCTTCCACCTCTTTTACGAACCGGAAAATTATCATGGCGGCTGGTCCAATAAATATGAGGCGCATTTCGACTATCTGCGGGTGGGCGACCGCCTGTCGCCGATCGACTTCATCAGCCTGACCGCAGGCCGCCGCACCGTGGACGACGCCGTCGCCGACTTCAGGACGATTCCGTGACCGAGCCTTTTACGCCTCCTTATCCCCAGCCGCCCAAGAGCAAGCGTGGCCTGTTGAAGCGGTTCCTGCGCGGCTGGGACAGCTGGATTCATGTGCTGTTCGACAAAAGCTATACGATGAAGATGGGCGAAATCCGCACGCCCGGTCGCACCATGTATATCGCTAACGAACTCAGCCTTGTGGACCAGATATTGCGCGGCGGCACCGCCTATCCCAAGCATAGCGAGCTGGTCCGCAACCTTGACCCGCTGATCGGCAATTCGGTCTTTTCCGCCAATGGAGAGGATTGGGAAAGCCAGCGGGCGATGGTGAATCCCGCTTTCGCCCATACTGCGCTCGGCCGCTCCATGCCGCTGATGGTCGCGGCGGCCGACGATCTGCTGGCCCGGCTGGACGCGGCGGACCGGAGCAAGCCGGTCGATATCGACCCGATGATGACCCATGTGGCGGCCGACATCATCTTTCGCACCCTGTTCAGCCAGACGCTGGATGCTGAACGCTCCAACATCATCCACACCGCCTTCGGCAAGTTTCAGCGGCTGGCCCACAGCGCGTCGATGCTGCGCCTTTACGGCCTGCCTGCCGGCTGGTTCGAAAAGCGGTCGAAGGCGCCCGCCCGCGCCATCCATGACGTGTTCCGCCCGATCGTCGAGGCCCGCTACGAAGCCTTTCACGCGCGGGGCGAAACACAGCAGCGCGATATTCTCCAGTCGCTGATCGAGGTGAAGCATCCCGAAACCGGTGACCATTTCACCTGCCAGCAGGTGATGGAGCAGGTGTCGACCATCTTCCTTGCCGGGCATGAAACGTCGGCCAGCACCATGACCTGGGCGCTCTACATGCTGGCCGAATGTGCCCATATTCAGGACCGCGTCCGGGCCGAAGTGTCGGGCATCGCAGGGGTCGAAGCGCTGACTGGCGCGATGCTCAAGGAGATGGGGCAGGTCCGCAATATCTTCAAGGAAACGCTGCGCCTCTACCCGCCCGTCTCCTTCTTCCCGCGCGAAGTCACCTGCCCCATGCCGATGCGGGACAAGCAGTTGGAACAGGGGGCGATGCTGGTCGTCGCGCCCTGGCTGACCCAGCGCAACAAGGACAACTGGGCCTGCCCGCATGCGTTCGATCCCGACCGGTTCGACGATCCGGCCAATGCCGACATGGCCAAACAGGCCTGGTTCCCTTTCGGCCGGGGACCGCGCGTCTGCGTCGGCGCGGGCTTTGCGCAGCAGGAGGTGATGACGGTGATTGCGTCGGTCGTGCGCCGCTATCGCCTGACGGTGCCGGCCGGGTTCAAGCCCGAACCGATCAGCCGCCTGACCATCCGACCTCGGACCGGCATGCCTTTGCTGTTCGAGCGGGTTTAACGGGTTGCGTTCTGGGGTGCGGGAATCGTCACTTGCACCTGCGTCGGGACCGGCGCGGCCAATATGCCGATACCGCTGACAAGGCCCAATGCGCCCCAGACCCAGCGCCTGGCGCGCAGATCCATCACGCCCCGCGCCAGACAATAAATGCCGGCCAGGACGAAGATGATGGTGGCGGTCATGCGTTTTCCTTTTCGTCTTCCGGCGCGACGTCGACCATCACCGACAGGCTCTGGCCCGCGCCACCGACGAACAGGCCGTCCATCGGTGCGACGTCGGCATAGTCGCGGCCCATCGCCACGAACAGATGATCGTCGCCGGTAATGACGCCATTGGTCGGATCGAAGCCGATCCACCCCCGCGTCGGCCCGCACCACAGCATCACCCAGGCGTGCATGGCGTCCGC
>JAGVJS010000211.1 GCA_020051025.1 Sphingobium sp.
CTGGCTCATCTTTCGGTGCTGCGCCGCCCGGTCATGCCATGGCGGACCAACAGCGTACCGGTCAGGCTGCGACCGGCTGCGCTGCGTTCACCGCTGCGCTGAAGGCCTCCACGAAGGCGGGGATATCGTCCGGCTTGCGGCTGGTGATGATATTGCCGTCGATCGCCACGGCCTGATCCACCACCTGCGCGCCTGCATTGGTGAGGTCCGTGCGCACGGACGGCCATCCGGTCACGGTCCGGCCACGCACGACATCGGCCTCCACCAGCAACCACGGCGCATGACATATCGCCGCCACCGGCTTTCCCGCGTCGACAAAGGCGCGGACGATCGCCACTGCCTTCGCATTGGTGCGTAACGTGTCGGGATTGGCGACGCCGCCGGGCAGGATCAGCCCGTCATATTCGGCGACCCTCACCGATTCGAGCGTGATTTCCGGGTCGATCGTATCGCCTTTCTCGTCATGCTTCATGCCCTGAATTGGCTTGGAATCAGGCGCAGCCAGAACGACCTCCGCCCCCGCCTCGATCAGCGCCTGACGCGGATCGAACAGCTCTGACTGCTCGAACCCGTTGGTCGCGACGATCAGGATGCGGCTTTCCTCAATGGCGGGCATGTCTCTCTCCTTCATGATGCGGGAAAGTTCTACAACCGCTCGCCCCCGGCGCCGGTTGCGGAACGAAGCGACGAACGACGGGTTTTCTGCCACAAATGCCAAACCTTACGCATAGCGATGACAGCTGCCCCGGCATCACCCGCCGCGCGCTCAAACGTGGCTGGGCCTATCATCACGCCGATGGCGCACGCATCACCGACAGGGACGAGATCGACCGGCTGAACGCCATCGCCCTGCCGCCCGCCTATCGTGACTGCTGGTTCTGCCCCTCCCCCTACGGCCATATCCAGGCGATCGGCTATGACGACCGGGGCCGGAAACAATATCGCTACCACCCTGATTTTCGCGCCGCGCGGGAGGCGGAGAAATATGCCGGCTGCCCCGATTTCGGCCGCGCCCTGCCCAGGCTGCGCGCACGGCTGGAGGCCGATCTCTCGAAACGCGGCCTGCGCAAGGACCGCACGCTTGCCGCCGTCATCCGCCTGCTCGACCTCGCCAAGCTGCGCGTCGGCAACGAACATTATGCCACGACCAACAAGAGTTTCGGCGCCACCACCCTGCGCCGCCGCCATGTCGACGTGCGCGGCAAGTCGCTGACGCTGCGTTACCGCGCCAAGTCGGGCAAGCAGCAGCAACTGACCATCACCGACAGCCGCCTGCTGCGCTTCGTGCGGCAGGTGCAGGATCTGCCCGGCCAGCATCTTTTCCAATATCTGGATGAGGATGGGGAGGCGCGGCCGATCACCTCCGGCGACGTCAACGCCTATATCGCGCAGGCCATGGGCGCCCCCTTCACCGCCAAGCATTTCCGTACCTGGGGGGCGTCGGCCATCGCGTTCGAAACGCTGGCCGCCGGCCATGTCTCGCTGAAGCAGATGCTGGAACCGGTGGCGCAGGCGCTGGGCAACACGCCTGCGATCAGCCGCAAAAGCTACATCCACCCCGCCCTGATCGCGCTTTGCCGCGAAGGACAGGATGAATGGCGCGCGGGGCTTCGCCTGCCGCGCCGAACCCGCTATCTGTCGCGCGGGGAACGCGGGCTGATCGCCTTCCTCGATGGCATCGCGGATTGCGCGCCGCTTGCAGCGGCAGCCTGAATCGCAGCCGGCACCATATTTTCGACCAGACAGGACAGGCATGGCCAACAAGAAAGACCCCGAACTTCCCGCCATCGACATCAAGGCGCCCAATCTGCGCGAGATGTGGGATTCGACCCTTGCCTGGTTTCAGGTCCACTATGTCCAGATATTGATCGCTCTAGGAGCGGCAGTCGTCATCTATCTGGCGCTGACCGCGATGCGTGAATTGGGCAAGCGGCACAAAGGTCATTATGGCGATCCGCTGGGCTATGCCAATGTGCTGGGTCGGGCAGCGGCGCGCACCACCCATTATTTCATGATCCTGGTGTCGGCCCAACTGGTGGTCGGCTATGCCGACGCGCCGCCATCGCTGGGCAAGACCGTTACCTTTCTCTTCACCATCGCTACCGTGTTGCAGGCCGCGCTCTGGGCGCGCGAAATCATCCTGGGTTTGATCGAGCGCAAGACATTGGCGGAGGATGGCGGCGGCGAGACGCTGGCCAACGCCATGGGCCTGATCCGCGTACTGGTCAGCTTCGCGCTGTTCGCCATCGCCGCGATCGTTGTGCTGGACAATCTGGGCGTTAACGTCACCGGCCTTGTCGCGGGCCTGGGCATCGGCGGCATCGCTATCGGCCTGGCGGCACAGGGCATTTTTTCCGACCTGTTCGCCGCACTTTCCATCATCTTCGACAAGCCGTTCCGCCGGGGTGAGATCATCACCTATGACCAGACCACCGCGCGGGTGGAAAAGATCGGCCTGAAAAGCACCCGCCTGCGCGCCATGAGCGGCGAGAAGAAGGTGATATCCAACGCCAATCTGCTGCAAAAGGAGATCACCAGCCTCCAGACCCTTGCCCAGCGCCGCGTCACCTATGCCATCGGCATCATCTACCAGACGGACGAGGCGAAGGCAGAGGCGATCCCCGTCATGTTGCAGGAAATTGTCGAGGCGGAGGGGCTGATGTTCGTCAATGCCGGCATCGTCGCCTTCGGCGCCAGCAGCCTCGACTATCAACTGAATTTCGACGTGCCCGACCCCGATCATCATGATTATTTCCAGATGCGCCATCGCATCGGCCTTGCCATCTGGAAGAAGTTCAACGCCGAAGGGATAGAATTCGCCTATCCGACACAGACCAGCTTCACCGCCGGCCCCGACGGACGGGCGATCATGCCCTATCCGGAGGTTCACCCCGTACGCACCGTGGCGGAAAAGGGCTGAGCCACATAACCCTCTCCTGTGGCAAGCGGGAGAGGGCTTTCAATCAACGGTCTTCCGCCTGCACTACCTGTCCTATCGTCCTTCCAATGTAGGCATATTTCTGATCCATCCCGTTCGATGGACGGACTTTCCCCTCTGGCATGCCCTGATCCGTGGCGTATATCCGGCGTGCGCCTGTCGCGTCGATGGCGCGCACCTATGATCTTGCTGGCGCGTCGGCGGCGCGGAGTTGCAACCTTGGTGGTGCGCAGGTCGCGCATTGCGGGGGCTTTGCGAGAGCCTCGCGAGCGCTTTGCCCCCTTTTTGCCCGACGACATTGTGAACTTCGGCCTGGCGCGTCGGCGGCGCATCGGC
>JAGVJS010000031.1 GCA_020051025.1 Sphingobium sp.
CCGGACGATCGCGCCCCGTTCCGCCGGGGCCATGGTCGGCCATGGTCCTTCATCGAACGCCTTGCGCGCGGCGGCGACGGCACGATCCATGTCCGCTTCATTCGCCTCGGCGACGCGGGCGACCACTTCCTCGCTATTGGGCGACACGATCTCAATCACACCGTCGCCGGTCGATGCGACCCAGGCGCCGCCGATGAACAGCTTGTCGGGATGGGCGATGCGAACGGCGTCGGGAGTCATGGTCTATCCTCTTCTGCTTGTCGCCGCCGCGCCGTTGCTGGGCATGCGGCTGGCTCGACTGACCATCAAATCATAACGAACGTTATTATTATTGCAACAGGTCAATCGAGACTGAAGCCCGACACCATCGCCTCCAGCCCCAGAGCGAAACTCTCGTCGAAACCGATCATCTTCGCCAGATGATCGTGCAGCGCATCACTCTGTTCATAAACCGCCCAGCCCAACACGAGCGCATTGACCGAAGCGACGACGCTGAGTGCGTGAGCGCGTGACAGCCCCTGTTCGACCAGCGGCGTCGCCAACGCATCGGCGGCGATCGCTGCCGTATCGGGCGCGGGTCGGGCCGTCGCACAAAGCTGCGCCGAACCCTGATGACTAAGTAAAGCCCGCCGCAGCGCCGCGCCATAATCGACCAGCCATCGCCGCCAGTCTTTCCCCGCACCCGCCCCGGCCACCGCCAGAGCGCGTGCGTAAAAGCTCTGCGCCATGACCCGCATCAGTGCCGTCTTGGACGGCACATGCCAGTAAAGCGCGGACGCCTGCACATCCAGACGCGCCGCGATCGCCCGCATGTTGAGCGCCCCCAGCCCCTGTTCGTCGACCAGTGCCAGCGCGGCCTCGACAATCTCTTCCTGCTTGATCTTCACCGTTCCCTTTTGCCGCAAGCCCGTCCGCTTGACAATTGAACAACGTTCATTGAACATTGTTCAATAATGAGGGAGAGAGTCATGACCTATGTCCGCAACGCCTGGTATGTCGCCGCCTGGGAACAGGATCTGGAACCCGACAAGCCGCAGGGGGTGACGATATTAAGTGAGCCGATCGTGATCTGGCGCGCGGGCGATCGGCTGGTCGCGTTTGAGGATCGCTGCGTCCATCGGCTGGCGCCGCTGTCGCTTGGCCGGTGTGAGGGCGCGCGCTTGCGCTGCATGTATCATGGCCTGTTGTTCGATGCCGACGGCGCAGTGGTGCAGATTCCTGGGCAGGACATGATCCCGGCGCAGGCGCGGTTGCGCAGCTATCCGGTCGTCCTGCGCCATAGCTGGGTTTGGATCTGGATGGGTGATCCGGCGTTGGCGGACCCAGCGCTGATTCCGCCGGCGGTCGGCTTTGACGATCCTGACTATATATTAGGTCGCGGCTTCCTCGACTATGCGGCGGAGGCACGGCTGATCAACGATAATCTGCTTGATTTCAGCCATTTAAGCTATGTCCATGCCGAGAGTTTCGGCGCTGGCCCCGAATTTGCCGATGAACGCCCGCGCCTGACTCCGCTTGATCGCGGCGTGCGGTTCGAGCGCTGGGTGGTCGGCACCCATGGTCCGGGCGGACGCAAGAGCGATGCCCTGATCGACAACTGGTAAAGCTATGATTTCCTGCTGCCCGGCGTGCTGCTCATGTGGAGCGGCAGCTTCGCCGCCGGGACCGCGCAGCGTTGCGGGTTTGAAAAGCCCGATTATGCTGAAGCGATCGGCAGCGTGACCTTCACCAGCCAGGCGGTGACGCCGACCGACGACAGGACGGCGCGCTATTTCTTTTCCTGGGGACCGCACCGGGACCATGGCGACGAAGCCCCGCGCGACATGCTGATGGGCCTCGCCGACCGCGCCTTTGCCGAGGATAAGGTGATGATCGAAGCACAGCAGCGCGTGATCGACCGGACGCCATCGCCGCGCATCATGCCCACCGTCCATGATCGCGGCGTTACCCTGTTCAACCGGCTGGTAGACCGGTTGGCCCGCGCCGAAGCCGGGGACGCTGTCGCGGCATAAGGGAAAAGGCCCGCTCGCCGGACGCGAACGGGCCTCCCCCCTTCCCTACAGATATTTTAGAAGCTCTTCCTGGCCGTGATCGTCCATTCGCGCGGGCGGCCGACGGTGCCGGTCACGACGCCGAAGGTGCCGACATTTTCCGCCACGCCATTATAATAGAATTTGTCGAAGACATTGGTCACGCCGGCACTGAGCGACCAGTCCTTGTCCGGTGCCTGATAGGTCAGCCGCGCATTCACCAGGCTGGGCGCGTCGATCAGATTATAGGGATTGTTGACCGAATTATAATAGAAGTTGGAGCGCCAGGACCAGTCGATCCGCGGCGTCAGCGTGCCATTGCCGCCCAGATCGGCCTCATATTGGATGCCGGCCGACAGCTGCCATTTGCTGATGAACGGCGCGATCATGTCCTTCGTCACCAATGTCGCGGGATTGGTGATCTTTTTATAGTCGAAGTCCAGATAGCCAATCGACGCATCGAGCAAGAGGCCGTCCGTGGGTCGCAGTTGCGCCTCCATTTCCCAGCCGAAGACATTGGCGTCACCCGCATTGGATGGCACCGAGCAGGACAGGACGACGCTTTCCGGGCACTGATAGCGCACCAGCTGCATATCATTATATTTGTTAAGGAAGACTGCACCGTTGAGGCGCAGCATCCGGCCCAGCAGATCCGCCTTGAAGCCAGCTTCATAAGTGGTCAGCTTTTCCGGGCCGAAACTCTGCACCTGATCCGGGGCGGAGGGGCGCGGGTTGATGCCGCCGCCCTTGAAGCCGGTCGAAAGCTGCGCATAGGTCATGAGTTCGCTCGACCAGCGATAATTGACGCCAATACGGTAATCGAGCCGGTTGCCGCTGAAGGTGCCGGTCAGCCCGTCCAGCCCGACGAGCAGGAAATTGGGGGTGAAGAAGGCGCCACTTGGCAGCGTCCCGTCCACATTGCGCCTCGAATAGCGATAGGTCTTCTTATCGTCGGTATAACGCAGGCCGCCGATGATGTTGAACGCGTCGGTGACATGGAATTCGCCATGGGCGAAGGCCGATATGCTGCGATTCTTGATGACGTCGTCCGACATGAAGTCAAACAACAGGGTCGGGATCTGGCTGCGGCCTTTGATGGTATCGGTGGCGTTATAATAAAAGCCGCCGACGGTCAGGTCGACCTTGTCATGGAAATTGGCGCTGAGCCGCAGTTCCTGCGTGAACTGCTCATGGCCATAGGTGAATTGCTGCAACAATATGGCGAGCGGTGATCCGTCGACGTCGATCGCGCTGGTGCCGTCCGCGCTGCGATAGCCGGTGATCGACTTCAGCTTCAGCGCATCGGACAGGTCATAGTCGATCGTGCCGGACACGCCCCAGGCCTTGACCGTGCTGGTCGGGCTGGCGGTAAAGCCGCCCGGCGCGATCTGGGTCGGGATACCGAAGACGGTCGTATAATTGCCGCCCGTGCCATAGGTGGCATAGGAGGTGTAGCTTTTCGATCCGGTCAGGAAGCGGCTGTCGAACGGAATGCCCGCCGTCGCGTCGCCCGCGACATAGCTGCGCACCAGCGGATTGTCGGCATAGAGCAATTTGGTTGCGACAACCTCGCTATTGTCCTTCGACACGTCGGCGACGATGTTGATTTCCAGCGGCGACCCGGTCGGGGCATAGCGCAGCGCGGCGCGCAGCCCCATCACATCAATCCCGCCTTCCGTGCCGGTCTGACAATTTTTGTTGCCGCTGCTGGCCGGGATGCCGGAGGTCGGATTGACGCAGCCATAGTCGAGCAGCTTCATATAGCCGTCGACATTTTTCGACACGCCCGACACGCGCAGGAACAGGTCATCGGTCAGCGGAATATTGGCGCTCCCACGCAGTTCCAGCCGGTCGAACCGGCCATAGGTCGCTTCGACAAAGCCGCCGGGCGTAGAGTCCGGCTTCTTGCTGAACAGCTTCACCGCGCCGCCCACGCTATTCTTGCCGGCCAGCGTCCCCTGCGGCCCGCGCAGCACCTCGACCCGTTCCAGGTCGGTCAGGTCCATCACCGCGCCGAAGGTCGTGCCATAATAGATATCGTCGATATAGATGCCAACGCCCGGCTCCAGCGCGAAGCTGGCGTCGAGCTGGCCCACGCCGCGGATGAAGGCAGCCACGGCATTGCCCTGGATGCTGGTCGCCGGCGCCAGCGCAACGTTGGGCGCGAACTGGCCAAGGTCGGTGACGCTGGTCTGGCTGCGGGCCGCCAGCGTATCGGCCGACACGGCGGTGATGGCGATCGGCGTATCCTGAAGATTCTGCGCGCGGAACTGGGCGGTGACAATGATGTCGGCGCTGCTGCCCTGATCCGCCGCCTGCTGTTCGGGTGCGGCAGCGTCCTGCGCCAGCGCCGGTACGGCCAACATCGCGCCCGTCATCGCACTGGCCAGAGCCAGCATCGCCACATGGCCCCGAAATGCGCACTTCCCGTTGGACATGATGTCTTCCTCCCTCTTCTCATTCGGCCGCAGCCATGGGGAAGGCGACGCCGGCGCCCGCTTGATCGGGTTCCGGTCGGGGGCGGCGCCGATGCGCCTGCCTTATCCTGTCATCCTCTCGCCCGTGCCGCAGGCCGGTTCTGCTTCGCAGTCCTTGTTGGAGGAGGCGGACCCCGCCCCTCTCCTAATAATCAATAACGATCGTTAGTATTTTGTCAAGCCGCCTGACGAGCCTTTGCATTCGCCAGTTGCGCCGCCGATACCCAGGCGCCATGCACCTGCGCCCGCATTGGCAACGGCATCGGCACGCGGGCAACGGGGCCGGCGGCGATCGCACCCGCATCGACCACCCACAGTTCCGACCGGAATGCCGCTTCGCCTGCCTGCCGGTCCACCACCATCAGCAGCCAGCCGTCATGATCGTCCTGTACCGATGGCACATGCACCGGCTCGCTGATCGCCATGCCGAACTCCAGCCCCATCATGTCGATGCGACCATTGCCAGGCTCGATCTGCAAGAGGGCGTTGAAGGCGAGGCCCACCGGCCCGCCCAGCAGGGGCGGCCCACCCTGAGGGTTCATCGACAGATACCAGGCCGACCGATAAGGCCGCCCCTGATCCGCATCGCGCAGGCGCGGCATATCGCCGGGCGGGCCGACGACCCGCTCCTCATAACCCTCGCCATCCTTAGAAAGATCGAAGGTCCATCGGGTCAAACCGCCCTGAATATCGCGCTGGTCGCGCTGCACCCCGCCCGCCGCGCGCATGAAGCCGAAGGCATTGGTGTCCGACAGACAAAGGTCGAGGTGGATCAGGCCGCCCTCCTCAAACGCGTTCACCAGATGGAAGGCGGAAATGCCCGGCCGCCCCTTGAACCAACGCATCTCCTCAACCTTGCCATAGCGCGGCATGATGCCGACCCAGCTGTCCAGATCCTGCTGATGCGCCCAGTGCGCACCTCCCGCCTTCAGCCGATCAAGATCAGCCGTGGTCGGAAAAATGGGAAAGATCGCGTAATTTTCCGTGATCGCAAAATCATGGATGGTGGAGCAATAAGGCTGATCGAACCATTGTTCCGACACCAGTTTGCCGTCGCGATCGGCGACGGCATAGGCGATCTTGGTCGAGCAAAGCCCGTCCGCCTCATAGCCAAAGAAGAACATCTCACCGGTTTGCGGATCGACGCGCGGATGCGCGGTGAAGGTCTGCGACGTGAAGGCGCCATGATAGTCCCATCGACCGATCGTCTCCAGCGTGTCGGGATCGACCTCATAGCCAAGGCCGTCTTCCTTGGTCATGAACAGCCGTCCGCCATGCCAGACCGGCGTAGTATTGGCGACGGTGCGGTCCCGCCCGGCAACGGCTGGATCGTCGGTGAAGGGATTGCGATACTGGCCGAACAGCGCCTGTTGCGCGTCCTTCTCCAGCGCGTAGCGCTCGGTTTCGACATAGCGGATCGCATAATCGACCTTGCCGTCATGGATCGCGAATTTCGCGACCATGCCGTCGCCTGACAGGACGATGTCATCCTCGAACATCGGCGGATGCGCAGGATCGGGCACCGCGCGGAAGAAGGCACCGTCAATTTCGGCCGGTATCGTGCCGATCACGTCCAGGTTGCGGGCGGACCACTCGATGCCGACAGGCGTGTTCAGCCCGACGAAATGGATGGTCTGGGGATAGGCGGGCATAGCGTCCAGGCTCCTCTCTTATCCCGACCTATAGTAACAATCGTTATGGTTGTTGCAAGGGCAGAGTGAGGCGCGAACCGCTATTTCAGGCGCATCGGCAGGCCCGCCGCCATGAACACCGCTTCATCCACACAGGCGGCCACAGTCTGATTGACGGTCCCGGCGACATCGCGGAAACGTCGCGCCAGCGCATTATCCGGCACGATGCCCAACCCGACCTCATTCGCGACCAGTATCACCGGCCCCCGCGCCTCGCCCAGCGCCGCGACCAACGCGCCGGTCGCTGCGTCGATATCGCGCTCCGCCAGCATCAGATTGGATGCCCACAGAGTCAGGCAATCGATCAGCAGCACGCGATCCGCCCCGGCCTCGGTTCGCACCACCCTCGCCAGATCGATCGGCTCCTCGATCGTGCGCCAGCGTGGCCCCCGCTCCTCGCGATGCCGTGCGATTCGACTGTCCATCTCGCTGTCCAATATCTGCGCCGTGGCGACGAACACCAGCGCGCCCGGCAGGGCTTCGGCGCGGCTCAGGGCATAGCGGCTCTTACCCGACCGCGCGCCTCCCAACACGAACAACAGGCTCATGACAGTCTCCATGCAGATAATGTAGTGATCAGCCCCAGCAGCAGGCAGGCCCGCCCATACAGGCGCAGGGCGGCGTCGATATCGTCCGCTTGCAGGTCGCGCCGGCCAGACCCGATCCAGGGCTTGTCCTGCGTAACCCCGTCATAGGCAATCGGCCCGGCCAGCGAGACATGCAGCGCCCCGGCCATCGCCGCCTCCGGCCAGCCCGCATTGGGGGAGGCATGGCGGCCCGCATCGCGCAGCATGATGCGCCATCCACCCATCCCGCCAAGACAGAGCAGCAGGCCCGACAGGCGCGCAGGGATAAGGTTGAGAAGGTCATCGAGCCGCGCCGCCGCCCAGCCAAAGGCCCGCCAGCGCAGCTCATAATGACCGATCAGACTGTCCGCAGTATTGATCGCCTTATAGGCCCAAAGGCCCGGCAATCCGCCCAGCATCAGCCAGAAGAGCGGGGCCACTACGCCGTCGCAGAAACTTTCTGCCAGACTCTCGACCGCCGCCCGCGCCACACCCGCTTCGTCCAGTCGCTCGGTATCGCGCCCCACGATCATCCCGACCGCCATGCGCGCATCGGCGATCCGTCCGTCCCGCAACGGCGCTGCGACCGCACGGACATGACGATAGAGGCTGCCCGCCGCCATGCCCGGCACCGCCAGCAGTGTGATGGCAATCCAGGCCCACCGCCCCGCGACCAGGCGCAATCCTTGTTCCAATATCAGCCCCCCGCCGATAGCAAGGGTCAACAGCAGCAAGACGCAAAGGACGCCAGCCGCCCGGCGCAGCCCCTCGCCTCGTTCCGGCCGGTTCCAGCGCCGCTCGCACCATTCAATGATGGCAGCGAAAGCGCCGACTGGATGGCCAATCCGGCGATGCAGCGCTTCGGGCCAGCCGACAACCGCTTCGATCGCCAGAGCCAGCAGCGCTACCGGCTCAACCATGGTCCAGCGCCCGGCTCAGCCGCGCCAGACCCTCCACGCCCTGAGGCAAGCCTATCCGCAGCCAACGGCTGTTCTCATCGAACGGTCGGGTCAAAATGGCCTGCCTGGCCAGTCGCTCGAACAGGGCCATGGCATCCTGCGTCGCGACTAGCCGGAACAACGGGCAGACCCCTTGCGGTTTCAAGCCATGGCCGCGCAGCACATCGTCCAGCGCTGTCGCCTGGGCGGCCAGCTTTGCCCGCATCGCGACGATCCAGCCATCGTCGGCATAGGCGGCAGCGCCGATCACCAGTGCCGCCGTGCACAGCGGCCAACTGCCCAGCCGTTCACGAAAGCGCGCGACAATGGGACGCGGTCCGATCACGAAACCCAGACGCAGCCCGGCCAGCCCGAAAAACTTGCCGAAGGAGCGGAAGAGGATCAAACGCTGTGCATCGTCGACGCGATGCGCCATACTTCCCTCCGGCCGGCAGTCGGCATAGGCCTCATCCAGCACCAGCCAGCCGCCGCTCGCTGTCTGTCGTTGCAGCAGTCTATCCAGCGTCTCCTGGTCCAGCAGGCGGCCATCGGGATTGTTAGGGTTGGCCAGCAGCAGGATCTTGCCGGCCGGATCGTCTGTCTCCGGTGCAAAGGCGCGGCTGGCGGCCCGGATATCGCGATGGGTGCGATAACAGGCCGCGCCGTGCAGCAGCGCGCCGGGCAACAATTCACCCAGCAGGCGCAACCCGGCCTCACTGCCGGGCAGAGCGCAGAGATGGGCCGGATCGACATCGAAATAGGCGGCCGCGCTCTGCTCCAGTGCGGCCAGCTGGGCGTCGCCAGGTAGCGCCCGCCATTCGAACGTCGGCGCCTTCGCGACCGGCCAACTGTCGGGATTGATGCCGGTCGACAGGTCGATCCATGGCGCCGCCCCCTCCCCAAAGATGCGCCGCGCCGTATCCAGCTTTCCACCATGATAGGTCCAGCCGGTCATGCGACATGGGCCTGGATCAGCGTGGCGAGCAGCAGGCCGCTTTCCATCAGTTCGATGCCCGCGCCATGACTGTCCCCCGATATGCCACCGATCCGCGTACGCACCCACCGACCCCACAGAGCGATCAGCGGCAAGGCGCAGAGCAAGGCCGGTGCACGCCATGAAGTCAACAGCAATGCCGCCGTCCATAGCGCCAGATCGATCCGACGGACCGCCTGCCGAAAACGCGCGCCCAGTCCGTTATGCAGCGGCGGCAGGTAGCGGCTCCACCAAAGGGGGCCGATCCGCGCAACGAAGGGGATGAAGGGCAAGGCCCTGATCGCGCCCGCCTCGATCAGGCCATGCAGCAATATCAGCTTGGCGATCAGTTGCAGCACCACTGCCGTCACGCCCATCGCGCCGACATGCGGGTCGGCCAGCACCGCCAGCAAGCGCTCGTGGCCCTTATGTGCGGCGGCTTTCGCATCGGCCAGGTCCGCCAACCCGTCCAGATGCAACGCCCCCGTCACCCAGGCCCAGGCCAGCAGCGCCAGCAGCGCCCCGACCCAGGGGTCGATCTGGCCACCACCCCAGGCCGCACCGCCCATGACGATGCCGACCACCAGGCCTGCTGCCGGAAACCAGCGGATAGCGGCTGCAAAATCCGCCTCATCCGCGGCGACCTGCGGCAATGGCAGGCGGGTCAGAAATTGCAGCGCGAGGATGAAGCCCTTCATGCCGCCAGCCCGACAATCTGCGCCCAGGGCCGCTCCCCCGGCCAGATACGCAAGCTGAGGCAAGCAGCATAAGGCAGATCGAAGGCCCAGAGCTGACGTTGATCGAAACCGCATAGCAATGCCAATGCAGCCCGAATGGCGCCGCCGTGCGTCACCACCAGTATCGGTGCCGCAGGCAATGCCGCAATCGCTGCATCGACCCGGCCGACCAGCGCCGACCAGCGCTCGCC
>JAGVJS010000179.1 GCA_020051025.1 Sphingobium sp.
ACGGGTATTGGCCATCTCTCCCATCCTCTCCACGCCGCCGCTCGGGCCGTCCGCACGGCGCTTCGCCAATGGCGCGCTGCTGGTCGAAAGCGCCTTGCCGCCGCCGACCATGCTCACCTTCCTCCAGAGCATCGAGAATCACCTCGGTCGCCGCCGCTATCGCCGCTGGGGCGCGCGCAGCGTGGATATCGACATCATCCTCTGGTCGGGCGGCCGCTGGTCCAGCCGTGCGCTTACCATTCCCCACGCGGCCTGGCGTCTGCGCGACTTCGTGCTGACCCCGTTGCTGAGCGTCGCTCCGGACTGGCGCGACCCGCACACCGGTCTTTCCGTCCGCCATCTGCACGCCCGACGACAAAAAGCCGCACGCCAAGGTTGACCATCACGCTCGCCGCCATTAGGGCGGCCTCCACCGGTTCGGGGGTCCATAGCTCAGTCGGTAGAGCAACTGACTTTTAATCAGTAGGTCGCTGGTTCGAGCCCAGCTGGACTCACCATTTTTCCCATCATTGGCGTAACGCCGTCGCTGCGATAAGGCCGACGGAACCGGAGAACGCCTGATGACCAGCATCCTTTCGACGCGGCCCATCTATCAGGGGTGGCTGAACCTGTTGCTGGTCGCCATGCGCACGCCCGATGGCGAGCTGTTCGAACGGCATGTGGTCGAAATGCGCCGCGCCGTCGTCGTCCTGCCTTATGATCCCGATCGACGCGTCGCCCTGGTCGTATCCATGCCGCGTACCCCTGTCATGCTGGCAGGCTTGCCTGATTTGCTGGAACCGATCGCCGGGATTTTGGAGGAGGAACCGGCCGATTGCGCCCGGCGGGAAGCGCTGGAGGAAGCCGGCGTGCGTCTCGGCGATCTGACCCATCTAGGCCAGCTATGGAGCATTCCCACCGTCGTGACGGAGAAGATCGACTATTTTCTGGCCGAATATCGCGCGGCGGACAGGATCGCAGCGGGCGGCGGTCTGGATGAGGAGCAGGAACATATCAGCATTCACGAACTGCCGCTGGACGAGTTGTGGACGTTGCTGGCCGACAAGAAGATCGGCGATAGCAAGTTGGCGATCACGTTGATGGCCCTGCGCCTGCGCCGCCCCGATCTGTTCAGCGTTCCGGTCGCCTGAAGAGTACCGACCGTGCCCCAACTGCCACGTCATCTTCGGGCAGGTGAAATTCGCAGGGTTCACCCGTGCCATTGACGCAAATGGCAAGCCCGCTCGCCCGATAGCGCAATATCAGCCGGCGGCGGCCCGGATCTTCCCACTGCGCGATCGTCAGCGCCTGCCCATCCTCATCCAGCCATTCCACATCGGCGTCGGTCAGCATCGCAACGCCCTGCAAGTCCGCAGCCTCCGCCCGCAGCACCGCGAGCGCGAAGCTATGTGCCTCCAGCGCCAGGTCGCGGCCCATCCAGTCGATCCAGCCGATCGCATTATCCTGCGCATAGGCATTGTTATTGCCCTGCTGGCTGCGCCCGAACTCATCGCCAGCGGTCAGCATGATGGTCCCGCGTGAGGCGAACAGGGTGGACAGCAGCGCCTCCCGGTCGCGCCGCCGCCCCACCTGCACCGCCTTATCCTCGCTCGGCCCCTCGACGCCGTTGTTCCAGCTGAAATTTTCGCCATGACCGTCGCGATTCTGCTCGCCATTGGCGTCATTGTGCCGTTGTTCGTATGCGGTCATATCGGCAAGGGTGAAGCCGTCATGCGCCGCGAGGAAATTGACGCTGCGCGTCGCCACGCCGCCGAAGATATCCGACGACCCCGCCAGTCGCGTTGCAAAGCCGCCCAGCATACCCGCATCACCGCGCCAGAAACGCCGCATATCGTCGCGATACCGGTCATTCCACTCCAGCCAGCCTTCGCCGAAGCGCCCCAGTTGATAACCGCCCGGCCCGATATCCCACGGCTCGGCGATCATAACCCGGTCCGCCAGTAGCGGATCGGCGCGCATTTCCTGCAACAGCGGCGCCTGTGGATCAAACCCGTCCGCCATCCGCCCCAGCGCCGGGCCAAGGTCGAAGCGAAAACCGTCGATGCCGGCCTGCGATACGAAATGCCGTAGCGAATCGAGGATCAACCGGCGCGCGATCGGCGCGTTGCAGGCGATGCTATTGCCGGTGCCGGTATCGTTGATAAGGCTCCCATCGGCCGAGTGCCGGAAATAGCCCCGCGCATCCAGCCCGCGCAACGACAGGGTCGATCCCATGGCGTCACTTTCGCCATCATGATTATAGACCATGTCCAGAATCACGCCGATGCCAGCGTCATGCAGCGCCGTCACTGTGTCGCGCAATTCCGCCATGCCGCCGGGCGCCAGCCGCGGGTCGATCGCGAAATAGCTGACCGGATTATAGCCCCATGCGTTGGTGAGGCCGAGCGGTCCCAGATGCCGCTCATCGATCCAGGCGTTGATCGGCATCAGTTCGATCGCGGACACATGCAGCTTTTGCAGATGGGCGATCACCGAGGGATGGGCGAGCGCGGCGATCGTCCCGCGCTGCGCCTCCGGCACTTGCGGGTGCAGCATGGTGAAGCCGCGCACCTGCACTTCGTAGATCAGCCCGCCCGGTGTGAAACGGGGCGGTTCGGACGCAGCCGTAGGCAGCCCCGCCGTCACGACGCCCTTCGGCATCAACGATGCGGTATCGCCGCCTTGCCTGCGCGGCGCTGCCAGCGCCGGATCATAGACAAAGGCCCGGTCGATTGCCTGCGCATAGGGATCGAGCAGCAGCTTGTCGGGATCAAACCACAGGCCCGCCCCCGGATCAAAGGGGCCATCGGCGCGAAAGCCGTAGCGCGCGCCCTCCCCCACGCCGGCGGCCTCGCCATGCCAACAGCCATCGGCATCACGCAGCATCGGCAGCCGCACCTCCCGATCATCGCCATCGAACAGGCAGAGCCAGAGCTGCGCCGCATCCGGCGACCAGACCGAAAAGCGCGTACCGCCCGCGCCAATGACCGGTCCGAAGGTCACGCCGCCTCCGCGATCAACGCTCGGTAGAGATCGGCGTAGCGCGCCGCGCTGTGTGTCCAGCTGAAGTCGGCCCCCATACCCGCGCGCTGCATCGCCTCCCATGCCGGCTTGTCGGCATGCAGCGCCACCAGCCGGTTGATCGCGCCATACAAAGCCAGCGCAT
>JAGVJS010000028.1 GCA_020051025.1 Sphingobium sp.
CGCCAGTTCCGCCGCGCGCGATTCCACGGCCACGCGGGCCTCCGCTATGCCTCGGCGGAAATCGCTGACCATGCCCAGGCTGACCCGCCAGGCCAGCACTTCGGCGTCGAAGAAATTCCAGTAATGCTGGTCGCGCACGCTGGTGCCGACCCGGGTTTTGGACACGATCATGCCCTTGGCGGTCAGCGTCTTGAACACCTCGCGCAACACCGTGCGGGAAATGCCGAACCGGTCGATAATCTCCTGCTCCGACGGCAATTTGGTGCCGGGCGGATAGGTGCCGGCCAAAATCTCGGCACCCAATGTCTTGGCGACCTGGTCATGCGTGGAAGAGGTCGGTTTCAGATAGGCTTCGAAGCCGGATGTCTGCTGTTTTGCCAAAAGATGTCCTTCACCCTGACCGTAACACCCCAATACGGCCATGCTGCTGTTAGGCTAAACCTGCATCATAAACCAGATCGTACAGATCAAACTTTCGGTCTGTCCCGATAATCGCTTCTCATCGACATTTGCCCGATTCCCGGGTTCATCCGGTTGGACGGGTCGAGCTTGCGATAAAAGTCCGCCAGCGCGGGCTTCGCCGGGTAAAGGTGACCGACATTATGTTCAGCTGGATATTCCGCACCGCGTTCGTCCAGCAATTGCAGCAGGTGCGCTTCGAACGCATGGATATCCGTACCTTTGCGCACGACATAGTCCTGGTGGAAGACGTGGCAGAAGAAATGGCCATAATAGAGCTTCGCGATCGACGCCGCCTCGATTGCAGGCGGCAGCGTCTCGGTCCAAACCCGCGCGTTGCGGGGCAGGGCGATATCCAGCGCAACGATATCCTCCACCCTGTCGCGATGCACTTCGCGATAGCGGACCGCCGCGCCTGCCACCGCGAACCGATGGAGAAAGGCTTTGTCCGCCTCCTCCGCCGAACATTCGAAATAGTCGCTATCCCGGTCATCGAAACTCTGGCGCAGATACGTTCGCATTGCGGCCAGATCCTCCGCTGCCATGCGCAGCATCAGATGATGCTCGTATCGGTCGCGCCAGTCGCGCATGCGCGCGGGCAGATGCTGCGGAAAGATTTGCGCGATGCGATTGAGCCAGCGATCGGTCAGTCCGCGCCGGCCGATCCCCAGCGCGTCCAGCCAGCCATCCACCCGCGCCTTGAACGCGAACAGGGCGGGCAACCGGTCCGTCCCCAGCAGGCGCACCGCCAGAAACAGATCCTTGCCGTACTGCGCCGCAATATCGAAGGCGGTGCGATGTACATATTCCGCAGCGATCGGCAGCCCGCCAAAGTCGTGCAGCATGTCGCGCCGCAGCTTGGTCAGCAGGCTGGCATCGTTGGTGCCGATATAGAATACGCCGCTGCCTTGCTCCTTGGCGAAACTGTCCAGTCTGACAGCGAACAGGGCCAGCTTGCCAGCGCTGCCCGATGCTTCGTGCAATTTGCGCGGATCGGCATTGAAGCGTGCGGGCGTATCGGCCTCGATGTCGCGAATATGGTAGGCATAATCCTTGTCGGATGCATGGCGCCCTGCTTCCTGTCCAACATCGGCTTCGCTGAAGGCGCCGCGATCCAATCGGTCCAGCAACGTTTCCGGGTCATCGCCCAGCGTCAGGCCTAAATGGTTGATCAGCGACAGCCGCCCGTCGCTGTCCAACTGCGCATAGAGGGCGAACTCGGTGTAGGCCGGCCCGCGGCGGACCAGCGATCCGCCGCTGTTGTTGCAAACCCCGCCCATCACGCTGGCGCCCAGGCAGGATGAACCGATCACGCTGTGCGGTTCGCGCCCCAGTGGCCGCAGGCGTCGTTCGAGCGCGTGCAGGGTCGCGCCGGGCAGGCAGATGACCTGACGCCCACCATCGATCAGGTGGATGCCCTTGATACGCGTGGTGTTGATGATGACGACCGGTCGGTCATAATTGTCGCCATGCGGGGTGGACCCGCCGGTCAGGCCGGTATTGGCGGCCTGCATGATGATGGCGGCGCCGGCGTCGGTGCAGGCTTGTAACAGACGCCATTGCTCCACCAATGTTCCGGGGCGCACGACTGCGGCGACTTTGCCCGATCCGAAGCGATAGCCGAAGCGGAAACGGTGAGTCTGCCGGTCATGTGTCAGGACATGACGTTTGCCGGCGATCCGGCGCAGGCGGGCCAGCAACGCCGGCATGTCCCCCTTCATTCCTTCCCCTCGCTCTTCGTCGCCACCTTCCAGTGGTGGTTCGTCCAGTCTTTCAAGATATAGTCTGACTTGCTTCATCTAGGTAATATCATATTACTAATTCGCGAAAAGAAAAGGGGCTTGAGCGGCAATATTTTGCCGTCGTCATGGCTTGGCCGCTTCGGTCCGTCGGGCGCGATGGCCTGTCCGCAACCATGTCGACTGGGCCGCTGCGCTGATCGAAAATCTGTCATTGCGCGCGAATCGCCAGTGCGGGATCAATGTTTCAACACGATGGTCAGCCGCTGACTGTCTCATGATTGCCAGCAAAGCAAACTCCTGGCGCACCCGGTGCCGTGCCGGGAAAGGCTTGGCATGGGACCGGCCTTTGCGGGTTGGACGACCGCGAGCGGCGACAATTCAGGTTCAAACCCGGGCGCAGGACTCAAAATGGCTGTAACGACCGCCGGCATCCGATGAAAACCACGAAAAAACAACGCTCTAACATTACTCCAACAAATGGCTTGAACTCATATAATAGTATTATATAACGATGGCCATATAAGGTTCAGTTTCAGGAGAGGGGTTATGCGTTTCGTTCACCACATGCTGGCAGGTGCCGCCGTCTGCGCCGTCATCGGCTTTGTGCCATCCGCGGCCTATGCGCAGGACACAGCCGATTCCGACATGGCAGACATTGTCGTCACCGGCATCCGCGCCAGCCTCCAGTCGGCGCAGAACATCAAGCGTAACTCCGACAAGATCGTAGACTCGATCGTCGCCGAAGACATTGGCAAGCTGCCCGACGTCAACGTCGCCGAAGCGTTGCAACGCGTATCGGGCATTCAGGTCAGCCGCGACCGTGGTGAAGGCGGCGGCGTCGCCATTCGCGGCCTGTCGCAGGTGTTGACCACCATGAACGGCCGCGAAGTCTTTACTGCCGGGGGCGGTCGCGGCTTTAACCTTCAGGATGTTCCTTCCGAACTCCTGTCCGGTATCGACGTCTACAAGACGCCGTCTGCCGACCTGATCGAAGGCGGCATCGGTGGCGTCATCGACCTGCGTACACGCAAGCCGCTCGACAAAAAGGGCTTCACCTTCAGCGCCAGCGCGCGCGGGCGCTATTCGGATCTCGCCGACGATGTGAAGCCGATGGCGTCCGTCCTGGTCAGCAACAGCTGGGATACGGATGCCGGCGAATTCGGAATCCTCGTCAGCGCCGCCTATCAGGAACGCGCCTTCGCCACCGATATCATCACCGTTGGTGCGCCCAACGGTCGCGACGATGTCGTCGCTGGCCAGCGGATTAACACGCCTAACGGTTCCTATCAGCCCGCCATCAAGGGCAATCGCCGCCGTATCGGTGTCGATGGCATCGTTCAGTGGAAGCCGACGCCGGAACTCGAAATCTATGGCCAGGTCAGCTATCAGGACTTCCGGTCGATCCAGAGTCAGTTCGGCCTTAATGTCCCAACCAACGGCCGGACGGTCGTGCCGGGCAGCGCGACGCTGTTCGACGGCACCAGGGACGTCGAATCCATTTCCTACAATAATGTCGCCTTCAGCACCTTTGGCGTGGCGCGCGACACTTATGACGAAAACTTCCAATATTCGGGCGGCGTGACCTATGAAACGGACAAGGCCCGTTTCAATATCGATGCCAGCTATTCGACATCGAAGAATACGCTCTATTATTCGGAACTCGACCTTGCCGGCATTGCGCCTCTGGCGCGGCAGACGGTCAGTGGCTCCGTGCCGTCGATGATCCTGAGCGGCATCGATCTCAACAACATCGCCAGTTACACCGTTGGCGCGATGACCCGGAACGAAAATTACTTCAAGGGCGACATGTGGGCGATCAAGGGCGATGCGTCGTTCGAGATCGAAAGCCCGATCCTGAAGTCGCTCAATTTCGGCCTGCGCTGGGCGAAGCGTGGCATGGACTTCACGCCGGTCCGCTTCTTCCAGACGCCGGGCACGGCGGCCGCGCGCCTCAACGCCGCGCCCTATGCCGACCTGTTCATGGCCAATCCGCTGAACAACATGTTTAACGGCTCGACCAACATCAATCAGGACTTCCTGGTCGCCGACCCGAATGCGCTGCGCTCGATCGACAGCTTCAACGCCATCCGTCAGCAACTGGGTATTACGGCGCAGGTGGGGGTCAGCGCTCCGGGCATTTACAGCATCGATGAAACGACGCTGGCTGGCTATGCCATGGCGAAATATGGCTTCGACCTCGGCAATGTTCCGGTCGACGGTAATATCGGCGTGCGCGTTATCCGTACCGGTCTCAACGTGACGGGCAACCGCCTCGACGCCGGCCAGACCGTGCCGACGCCGATCAATATGGACAGTAATTATCTGAGCGTCCTGCCCAGTGCGAACATCCGTTTCAAGCTGAGCGACGAACTGCAATTGCGCCTGTCCGCCTCGCAGGTTCTGACCCGTCCGGGCTTCTCGCAACTTGCGCCGACGCTGACCTTGATCCCGGCCCAGAATACTGGTTCCTCGGGCAATCCCGATCTGCGCCCGCTCAAGGCAGACCAGCTGGACGCGAGCCTGGAATATTATTTCTCGCCAACTGGTTCGCTCTATCTGGCCGGCTTCTATCGTAATGTGCAGAACTTCATCCTGACCGGCACGGTCCTGCGCAATATCGATGGCATCGAATATAGCATCTCGGCGCCGACCAACAGCAATCAGGGCAAGATCAAGGGCGTCGAAGTCGGCGGCCAGACCTTCTTCGACTTCCTCCCGGGCCTGCTCAGCGGCTTTGGCGTCCAGGCGAACTATACTTTCGTGGACAGCTCGACCGGCACATCGATCGCCGGCCTCAGCACGCCGCTGACGGATCTGTCGAAGCACAGCTTCAATGTCAGCGCCATTTATGAAAAGGGGCCGCTGTCGGCGCGCCTCGCCTATAACTGGCGCGACAAGTTCCTCACCGGCCTGTTCACGAACAATGTGGTCACTGGCCTGCCTGTCTATCGCAAGGCCTATGGCTGGCTGGATGCGTCGATCAACCTCGACGTGACCAAGAATGTCACCCTGTCGCTGGAAGGCAGCAACCTGACCCGCAGCAAGACGCACACTTATTATGGTCGCGAAACGCTGGTCGGCAATCTGGAGCAGGACGATATTCAGGTGCTGGGCGGCGTGCGCGTCACCTTCTGATCCTTACCGACTTTTCCTCCCCCTTGTCCCCGCGGCTGCACCCGCGGGGACTTTTTTATGGGCCGAAGTTATGGCGCGATCGGCAGCCAGACGGCGCTGGCCGCGTCGCCGCCCCAATGGATCGTCTCAGTCGCCTTTACATAATCGGCCGGCTTGGCGTCCATGATGGACGGCACCCAGCTTTGCGGGTTGCGATCATAAAGGGGGAACAGGCTCGACTGCACCTGCACCATGATCTTGTGCCCCGGCAGGAACATATGATTGACATTGGGCAGCGACCATTTGAACGCATAGGTCTTGCCCGGCTCCAGCGCGGCTGGCGTGGCAAAGCCGTTCACATAGCGCCCGCGGAAAATCTCGATGCCGATACCCAGTTGATAGCCCGCCATGGCCGGGTCGGCGGAATGTTCCTGCGGATACACGTCGATCAGCTTGACCACAAAATCGCTGTCCTGCCCGCTGGTCGCCGCGCGCAGATCGACCTTGGGCGCCCCCATGATGTGCAGCGGCTTGTCCAGCACCGGCGTGGTGTAGCTCAGCACATCCGGCCGCCCGTCGACGAAGCGCTGATCATGGACCAGCCAGGTGCGCCATTCCTCACCCTGCATATGGACGGGGCGGGGCAGCATCGGCACCGGCTTGGCCGGGTCCGATACATAGCTGTCGCTGCCCTGTTGCGGCTTCATCCAGGACAGGCCGAACCCCGCGGCCAGATAGAGCGGTGTGTAATTACCTGCCGGCCATTGCTTCGACACCGCCCAGCGATTGTCGCCGGTGGCATAGGTCAGCACCGGCGGCGTGTCGCATCCGGGCGTGACGGTCTTCAGATGGCAGTCGAGGAACGGCTTCATATAGCGGGTGCGGAACTGCAACCCGGTGTCGCCCTCCCATTTGAGCGGACCCAGTTCGCGCGCCTCATAATTGACCTGGCTGTGCCGCCACGGACCGATCGCCAGGCTGACCATGTCGTTGTTCGCGTCCTGCTTCTCCAGCGCCTGATAGACCGCCGGCGCGCCATAGCTGTCCTCCTGGTCCCATTGCCCCACGACCAGCATGGTTGGCACGGTCAGCTTGCGCGTCTCCAGCAATTTGTCGACCGCCTGCCCCTGCCACCATGCGTCATAGCTCGGATGCTCCAGCACCTTGCGCACCACCGGCAGGTCCATCAATCCATAGGCCCGCGCATAGTCAGCCGCCGATCCCGCGGCCAGATAGGCTTCATATTCGTCGCCCGTCCCCTTGGGCACCGCGCCGCCGCCCTTCTTCACCGTCTGGCCCAGATCATAGTCGAAGCCGAAGGTGCGGAAGGCGCCATTGTGGAACCAGTCGTCGCCCATCCAGCCATCGACCATCGGGCTTTGCGGCACCGCGGCCTTCAGCGCCGGGTGCGGGTCGATCAGCGCCATCAGCGATGTGAAGCCCAGATAGGAGGAGCCGGTGATGCCGACCTTCCCGTTGCTCTCCTTCACATTCTTCACCAGCCAGCCGATCGTGTCATAGGCATCGGTGGCGTGGTCCACCTGAGTGGGGTTGAGCGGCCCGCGCAGCGGCCGGTTCATGACATAGTCGCCTTCCGACCCGTCCAGGCCGCGCACATCCTGATAGACCCGGATATAGCCGTCATTGACGAACGGCCCGTCCATGACCGGCAGGATTTCCTCGATCTTCTGGCTGCGGTTGCGGCTGGTCGCCTTGTCCGCATTATAGGGCGTGCGGCTCAGCAGGATCGGCGCGTCGGTCACGCCCTTGCGATAGACGATGACGGTGAAGAGCTTCTTCCCGTCACGCATCGGAATCATCACCGTCCGCCGCACATAGTCGGCCTGCGGACGCACCCAGTTATAGGCCTTCACCTGCTCGTTCGCCATTGTGTCGGTCGGGGTGGCTGGATTGCCTTGGGCCAGCAGGGCAGGCGTGGCGAGCGACACGACCGAAGCGGCAAGGGCGAGATGTGCGAGCGTCGAAAGATATTTTCCCATGACGCATGGGTGCGCCCGACGCCTCCGGCCGTCAAGGCCAGAAGAGCCGGGAAGCAAGGCGGCTTTGCGCGCGGCTATTTCAGCGTCACGTCGCGGGTGAAGAGCATCCGCACCGGACCCAGCAGCCCGGAATCGAGCAGCGGCTCGCCCGCCTGATAGAAGGTCCATGGCGTGAAGGTCACGCGCCCGCCGGCAGGCTTGGCCTCGCCCTTCTTATACCATTCGGGCAGCGCGGTAATTTTGCGCGCCATCACCGGCGTCATCTTGCCGTCCGGGCCGGGCTTCTCACCGATCATCCAGTCGGCATTGTCCACATAATGGCCCTCTTCGGGCAAGGCCGCGTCGCCGATCATCCGGTTGGCCCACAGGTTGGTGACGGATAGCGACAGGTGATTGGCGCCGGCATGGACGGCGTCGGTAATGTCGACCCGATAGGGTTCCTTCCACACCACGCCCAGATCCTTGCCATTGACCTTCACGCCCGACAGCACTTCTACCCGGCCCAGATCCAGCCAGATGCGCAATCCCTGTTTCAGTGCGTCGGCAGGCACATCGATCTGGCGCTCATAGGTGGCGGTGCCCGAAAAATGCCGCACGCCCGCATCGGCATGATGGCTGAGCGATTCCAGTTTGGGCAGCGTGATCGATGCCGGCGCACCGCGCCCCGGCTGCAACGCGACATGCCATGCGCCCTCGATCGTCCTGGGTGCTGGCAGCTTCGCCGTCACGCTCTGCCCATTGCTGCTGGTGTAGCGTCCGCTTTCCCAGACGCGCATCGTCACGCCACCATCGGCGCTGCGCGCGATATCAGCCGGGCTGGCGCTGATGGACGGGGCGGGCGGCCCGGCCGCCGCGATGTTCGCAATCTCCTGCGCGCTCAAGACCCGCGCATCGGTACGCAGCGGCGTGAAATTGCCCTCGAAGAAATAGGTGACGCCATTGGGCGCGGCCGGATCGGACCCGCCCGCAAAGACCGTACGTCCGCTTTTCAGGCCGGTACGTGCCAGCTTGCCGTTAATATAGAGGCTGGGCAAGCCCTTGTCGTAGACCAGGGCGAAATGGCTCCATCCCGCGATCGGCTGGTGCGACACCAGCACGGCAGGCACGTCGTCGGGCGATCCGCGCTCGATCACGAACGCGCCGTTGCGCCC
>JAGVJS010000128.1 GCA_020051025.1 Sphingobium sp.
CGTCGAACAGCAGGATATTCTGGGCCTCCTCGCCCATGGCGCGCAGGGCTGCGCGCACTTCGCCTTCGTCGCCGGTCGCGATCCACAATTCGCCGGCAAAGGCCGTCAATGTCCGTTCCATGCCGAATCTCCCTTTCGACATGGATATTATTATCCGGATTATATTGAGTCAATATAATCCGGATAATAATTAGGCGTCGCGCAACTCGACCCAGGTCGGGGCATGGTCGCTGGCCTTTTCCCGGCCGCGAAATGCCTTGTCGACCTGCGCGTCGATCAGGCGGTCGGCCGCCGCCGGACTGAGCAGCAGATGATCGATGCGGAATCCCGCGTCGCGCGGCCAGCTGTTCGCCTGATAATCCCAGAAGGTCCAGACGCCGCCATTTGGGTGGCGGCTGAGGATCGCGTCGGTCCAGCCGTCGGCCAGCAGGCGACGATAGGCGGCGCGGCTTTCGGGCTGCATCAGCGCGTCATCCTGCATCGCCTTGACCGAGAAAGTGTCGATGTCGCGCGGGATGACATTATAGTCGCCGGCCAGGATCGCAGGCACTTCCTCCGCCCAGATTTCGGCAGCGCGGTCCCGCAGGCGCTTCATCCAGCGGAGTTTATAGTCGAATTTCGGGCCGGGCTGCGGATTGCCGTTGGGCAGATAGATGCTGGCCACGCGCACGCCCTTCACATCGGCTTCCAGATAGCGGCTATGCTCATCCTCCGGTTCGCCTTCAAGGCCGCGACGGACTTCTACCGGACTTTCGCCGCGGGCGAGAATGGCGACGCCGTTGAACCCCTTCTGCCCGTGCCAGATCACGCCATAGCCGGCCGCCTCGATATCCTTGACCGGAAAGGTGTCGTCGCTGGTCTTGATTTCCTGAAGGCAGGCGATGTCCGGGCGCGTTTCGTCCAGCCATTCCAGCAGGCGCGGCAGGCGCGCCTTGATGCCGTTGATGTTGAAGGTGGCGATGCGCATGGTGACTCTTCCTCTTTTGCCATTCCTTTGGACAAAGGATTAGCTTTGAGCAAGCTCAGCCCTTCGACATTCGAGCGAGACAAGCGGCTCGCTCGAACAGGCCGAACGGAGTCTGGGAATGGCAGGTGGAAAGTCAGACCGAGAAGCTGGTCCCGCAGCCGCAGCCGGCGGTGGCGTTGGGGTTCGTCACCTTGAATGCCTGACCGCCCAGGTCCGACACGAAATCCACGGCGGAGCCGCGCACCAGGTCGATGCTGACATCATCCACTACCAGCGTCACACCGTCGCGCTCGACCGTCAGGTCTTCCGCCTCGACGGCATCGGCCAGCCCGAACTTATACTGGAAGCCCGAACAGCCGCCCCCTTCCACCGACAGGCGGAGGATGGCGGGCTTGCCCAGCCTGGCGGCGATGGCGGCGACGCGGGCGGCAGCGGACGGGGTCAGGTCGATATCGGACATGTGGCCTAGATAGGATCAAGCAAAAGGCCCGGCAACCCCACCGGGTGCCGGGCCTTTTGCGAATGTCGTCAGAGCGCCGCGATCAGTCGGCGGCTTTTTCTTCCGCCTTGGTCGGGCCGCCCATGGCGAGCGGCGGCTTGGTGTTCATCGCGACCAGATAATCGGGGCCGGCGACGAAGGGGAGCGGGTTGATGGCAGCACCATCGACGCGGACTTCATAGTGGAGATGGCTGCCGGTGGAACGGCCGGTCGACCCCATCAGGCCGATCACCTGACCGCGCTTCACATAGCTGTTTTCGGCAACCAGCAGCTTCGACATATGGCCGTAGCGCGTTTCCATGCCGCTGCCATGTGAAATCTGGACAAGGTTGCCATAGCCGCTGGCCCAGCCGGAACGGCTGATGATGCCGTCTGCGGTGGCGTGGATCGGGGTGCCGATCGGGCCGGGAATGTCGATGCCCTTGTGCATGCGGGCGGCGCGGTTGAACGGGTCGGAACGAACGCCGAAATTGGAGGTCAGCGAAAGCTTTTCGACCGGGCGGCCCGACGGGATATAGGCCGCAGTCTTGGCGTTGCCGTCGAGGCGTTGCAGGCTGGAGAAGAGGTTCGAGAAGCCGACATCGGAGGGACCAAGCGGGCTGGTATTGATTTCCGAGGCTTCGCCGTAGGGATCGTCGGTTTCAGTGGCATGGGCCGGGACGGTTGCGCACAGCGCGCCGACAATTCCGATGCTGGCTAAAATCGTCTTAACCTTGCTCGTCTGGAACAAACGCGACCCACGAGCATTAACCGAATGAAGAACCGACATGCAGACCCCGACTATGTCACCGGAGGCTTGATGCCCCTCGGCGCTTCCCGTGTTAAACTTTTTGGCGACCTGGATCGCCCCCGCTGAACGCAGACTGCAAATTGTGGCTCAGGTTGCAAGCGCGGCGTAAAATTCTTCCGTCAAACCGGCCTGCCGACGCGCCGAGTCGTTGAACGGCGGCTTAACGCCCCCTCGGAAATGGCGTTTCACAAGCATTTGATAATATTTTGGGGATTCGATGCCCATTCGGTTCGTCGCCCAGATGAACCACGTCGTCCCCGCCGCGACATGGCGAATTTCGTCGTCCACAATGCGCCGCAGCATCCGCCCCGACGCCATGTCCCCAGCCGCCTCGAACCGCTCGACCGTGGCCGGCGTGATGTCGAGCGCGCGCGCCTCCAGCACCATGGGGACGATGGCGAGCCGCGCCAGCGCATCGCCCGACGTCTCCTCCGCCGCTTCCCACAGCCCGTCATGGGCAGGGAGCGCGCCATAATGGCTGCCAAGCTGACGGAGCCGCCGGTCGAGCAGCGCAAAGTGCATGGCTTCGTCTGCGCCGACCTTCATCCATGCGCTGGTGAAGTCGGGCGGAAACTGGTCGCCAAAGCGGCCGATCAGGTCGAAAGCCAGGTCGATCGCGACGAATTCGATATGGGCCAGCGCATGAAGCATGGCGATACGCGACCGTTCAGAGCCTATCTTGCCCCGCTTGGGCATGCGATTGGGGGGCAGCAGTTCGGGTATAGCAGGACGTGCCGGCCGATCCGGCATAACGGCATCGAACCGATGCGCCAGCCGCCCCAGCCGCCAGGCACGCGCC
>JAGVJS010000308.1 GCA_020051025.1 Sphingobium sp.
GCCAGCGCGATATGGGCCGCGCCCATCATTGGTGAAGATTTCCCCGGCCGGCAGCAGATGAAGCCATTCTGGCGCAGCGTCACCCGCGCTGAGCGCGACGGCAGAGCAAAGGGCAATGGAGGTGAGCGGCTTCGTCATGCCGCTGTTGTGCCTGCCGCTCGCGCGGCAAAACATGGCTCCGTAGGAGGCCAAGAGCTACATAAATGGGAGGTTTGGCGCTGTTTATTGGCGCGGCGGCAACATGGCCCAGGCCGCGCCGGAAATCAAATCGCGCCGATCAGCCGTTAAAACCGCTCAGTTTGAAGGCTTGTTCCAGATGTTCGTCGGTAATGTCGATGATCGCCAGCTCGTCTTCGTCCGAAAGGCCAAGCCAGACGCGGGCGGGGATATCGCCCCAGGGTAAAGGATGATTGCGCTTATCCTTGCCGAATGCGCCTTGCTTTACGCCATTCTGCATCACCGCCGAATATTCCAGCGACGAACCAATCTCGACGCCGGCCGCATCTGCATATTGCGCGATTTCGCTCGATAGCCGCTTGGACGGGCCGATCAGCGGATTGGGCCGATCGCCGTCGCCGCGCTCTTTGTAGCGGTCGATGGTGGCCTGCTTCTTGGGCGTCCAGGCATTACCGTCCGGGTCGATCCCGGCTTTGAAACGCTCCTTCGTGACGCGCGTGACATAGTCGCCAATATCTTCATGGATCGGCGTCATGTCGCCCAGCCGGCGCGACACTTCGCCAAGCGCGTCGGCCACCGCCTGATATTTGAAATCCACCTTGATCATGGCTATATGGTCCTCAGAGACGCGAGCATCGTGGCGTTGGGTCCATAGCCCTGAACGTTTCGGACGTTGGCGCGAGGGCGCGTCTCACTTCTTCACCCCAATGAAAAATGTCTTCAGCGCCAATGTGCGTTGCTTGTTGCGCACCGCGAAGATCGCGGTGAACCGCTGGCCGTTGATGACCTTCACGAAGCGGATCAGCGGTTCGCTGGCCTTGGACATGCCCAATGCGGTGACTTCATCCGGGGAGGCTATGATAAGCGGCAGCATCGCATAATGGTCGGCCGTTACCGGCTGCTGGCCGCGTGCCAGTTCGCGCCCTTCGACCCCATGGTTGCGCAGGATGTGCCGCACATCGCTCTCGGCGATCGAGAAATCATAGAGCGATATGTCGCGCAGGGGCGCACCTTGCCATGCGCCTGTTATGCGAGCCGCTTCGGTCGGCCCGACAAGACCCACGGTGCGGATCGCCTCTATCTGCCCTGCGGTCTCGCCAACGATGCGCCGGGCATAGCGGCGGGCATCATCCGCCACTGACGGCAGCGACCGGTAGCTTTGCGCCAGCGCATCGCGCATCGCTTCAGGGACGCCCTCCATAAAGCCCTTGGCAATCCGATAATCCCAGTGCCGGACCTTTTCTGCCGCTGCCTGGACGATCGGCGCGACACTAGCGCCGGGGGCATAATCCCAGTTGCGCCCAACGCCATCCGGTGTGCCGGTCTTCGGATTGATCCGGTCCCAGCCATCCGGCAACTTCTTGTCAGGATCGCCACCCAGGCGCCGTGCCGCTCGCTCGCTGCGCGCGCCGACGACATAGCAGCTGCATCCCCAGTCCGATGGCGGGTAAAAGACTTTCCAGAAGGGATGATCTGGCGGCAGGCATATCCCGTCAAAGTCTACATGCTGCTGACGCGGTTCTTTCGATCCGCCATGGAAGTAGATCCAAAGCGCATAATCACGCTCGACAAGCTGGGCGTAGCGCCCGGCCGCATAGCTGGTCGAAGCATTGGTCTTGTAGATGGTCCGCGTGCGCCAGGCTTCGCCCGCCTTGGTCCCTTCGCCCGTCCATCCGTGCCATCCATGGCGCTGGACGATCGCGCGAAAGTCTTTGCGAAATGCGTCCAGGCTCTTGCCTTCGGCGATCGTCCGATCGACCGCTGCCGCCAGATCGGTCAGCAAGTCGGCCTTTTGCGCGCCGGCCACCATGAAGCCGGTATCATGCTGCTCACGTTCCAGATCATCCCAAAATTCGGTCGGAACGAGATTGCCGAGCTTCGCACGAAAGAACGCGATCTGTTCAGTGAACGGCTTGCGAAGCGTGCCCGTCACAATGCTTGGCTGGTCGGCCATTATTCATCCTCAACATCGAAGCGCCCGGCTGCCCCTGCCGCGACCAGGCCGTCGCCAATCTTCGCGGCCAAGCGGCCGATCGGCAAGTCGCCATATGCCGTCAACAGCATGTCGCGAAATTCGGCCGGGTCGTTCGCTGCCTCCAGCATCGCTTCGATCTGCTCCAGCATGTCCGCCATGTCCGGCGCCGTGTCCTGGCTCAATCGATCGGCGACCGCATTGGCCGGGAAAACGGCGACGTTACCTGCGCCGGCCGCCTGAAGCGCGGCCATCAAAGTTGGCGACGGCAGGCGAAGCTGGTCCGGGGTGGCCTGTGTGGCGGCTGGCGCTGCCAGCAGCTTTGCTGTCTTATCGGGATCGGAGAGGCCGAACTTGTCGCGCACCTCGCTCATCTGCACTTCCATGCCGAGCGGCACGAGCTTCACCAGCGCATCGGTAAGGCTTGTCAAATCTTCCTGCTTGGGCCGGCCGACGCGCAGGCGCGGATATCTGCGCTGCGGCCCGTAGTTCAGATCGACCCAGGGGCGGACCAGGTCGCGATTGAGTGTCGCGGCCAACGCCTTGCAATCGGCAGTCTCGATATCTTCGCGGACGCCGTCATGGACCTTGTTGCCACCATCGCCCAGGCCGCCTTGCTTTCCGTCCGTCGTACCGGTCTGGCCCAGCACCGCCTTGGAAATCTGCCTATCCAGCCAGTCTGCCCGGCGTTCGTACAGGTCGCCACCGGCCGATACATTCTTGGCTTCGACAAATTCGATCGACATGCCTTCGGGCACAATTGCCGCGCAATCGCCAGCAATATTGGCCACGGCCCGAAACAGCGTGGCCTTATCCTCGTTGCTGGCGCCCGACTGAAACTTGCCGATCCGCACCGGCTGGCCATAGGTCTGGGTGAAGATCGCCCAATCGCGCTGTGTGAACGCCTTGAACATCCAGCCCCAGGCGGCGATGCGCGCAAGGCCAGATCGCACCGGCAGGCCCGACTTGGCCTTCACCGTATGCCGGATGAATTTGAACGCGGGCAGCGGGCAGTCCGGGCTGGAGCCATCTTCGCCGCCGCGCAGCATCGGCGTGCGCCCGTCCACGCGATCATAGGTGAACCAGCGCGGGTCGCGCCATTCCAGGCGAGCCGGTTGCCACTGGCCCATGCTCGTGTCCCAGATGATTTCGGTGAAGCTGTCGCCCTTGCCGACCCCGTCGAGAATATCGAAGGTTTCGTCCGCCAGTTCGTCGCGGTCGATCCATTCGCGGATGCCATCGGCAATCTCGACGTCCCTCGCATCCTCGCTGGCAGCATCGACGGTGACGTCAATCTGGGCGACCGAACGCTTGCGCGTGCCGATCACGCCCAGATAATGCGGGTCGCGCTCCTCGATCTGCTCGGCCAGTTCGAAATAGGCCAGCGGATCGCCCTGGTCGGCGGCGCGCAGGATGTTGGCGAGGCGAACCGGGTTCAGCCCATCGGCCGGATAGCCGCTATAGGGGGACCGGATGCTGCCAATCGTCGGCGCGGCCACGTCACGGGTCATCACCTCTTTGCGAAGGGGCTGGCCCCGAAGATCGACCAACATGGTCATGCCCATTGCTCCTGCCGAACCAAAATCAATTTAAGAGGGGTTAAAAAGCCACTCAGGGCGTTTTTAGGACCAAGGTCGCTCCATCGCGTCGCCGCGCTGGCAATGGCGCTCCTGACCCCCTTGAGCGCGCCGGCGCATATTTCGCGACGGAGGCCTGTGCCCAAGGGTGGTTTCCACCATGCGCGGACCTCGTCGTCGGCATCGTCCCACCCATCGCCTGCTGACGCCGCATAGGGATTGGGCCGAGCGATGCGCACCGGCGTGTAGCCATATTCTGTCGCGCCCTGGCGCGATGCGTACCAGGCCAGGATGCCGGCAATGCCCGCATCGCCATGACGATCGAAACCGTCGCCGCCCTTGTATCGGAAATTCTCGGGCACGCGGATGATGCCATCGACATATTGCAGCGCCTGGTGATCGCGGATGATGTCGTCATCGCCGGCCACGACGATCGTGCCGTCCGCAAACGCTTCGACATAAGCCGGGCTGTTCGCACCATACCAGCCGGCGTTCAGCTTCACTTCGCTCACGCGCTCGCCCCAGCGCTGCTGGGCGACTTCAGCCAGATAGGCGCCGTTGCCGGTGGCGTCGAAAGCCGCATGGCCAAAGCGCGGCAGCGCGTCGCCCAGGAAGAAGACGACATCGCGTTGCGTCTCGTAGGGGACGTTGCGCAATTCGATCACCAGCTTGCCGCGCCGGACTAAATCCCGCCCCAGCTCATTCACGGTGATGACCGATCCGTCGCCGCTTCGCGCAAAGTCCTGGCCGAAGTCGTGGCGGCGATCGGGATCGAGCTTGTCCAGGAACGGCCGCAGTTTTTCGCGCAGCCATGTCTCCATGATCCGCTTGCGCTCTTCGGCCGGCGCGCTCTTGAACGCATCTTGCAGCGCCCAGCGAATGACGGGGATGGACCGATCGCTATTATTCTCGATCATCACCCGCGACAGGGCAGAGCCGGCAGCGTCCGAAGGGATCGCATCCAGCTCCTGACGCATCTGCGCGGTGCGAACGCCATAGGCGCCCCTGATCTTGGCTTCCCATTCGTCCTGGGCTTCCTGCGACCAGACCTTGCCGCGAGTGAGGCAGACCCTTTTGAACAACCCATTATCCACCGCCTTCTGAAAGGGGATGAAATGGAGATTGTAGGAAACCTTACCGGCTTTGGCTTCCTGGATCAGTTCGTTGAATGGGTTCAGCACGCCATTATGCGTGCTGATGACGCGGATTTTACCGCCCCAGATCAGCAGCGCGTTGACGGCATCGAGGACGGCGCGGACATCCTTGTGAAACGCGGCTTCGTCGATGCAGACCACGCCCTGAAGGCCACGGATATTCTCCGGTCTGGACGATAGCGCCTCGACGCGGAATCCTGACGCGAACCGGACGCGATAGGCACTGATGAATTTCGACGTGCCGTCGTCCTGCTGATCCTCGAACATGAATTCTTCGACGTTCACCAGCTCCTTCGCGACAATCTTCGCGAAGTGGGCGACATAGCCGATGAACTCGCGGCCCTTGTCCTTGGTATCGCCGATATAGAAGACATTGTCGCCACCGGCCGAGCGCGCCGACGCGGCGATGATCGTATCGTCCAGCGCCTCGGCATAGGTGATGCCCGTGCGGCGACCCTTCTCCCCCAGCTTCAGGTCCGACTGGTCTTCCAGCCATTCCTTCTGATGATCCATGAGGATGCCATCGGCCAGCGGATCATGATCGTCCGGCAGATCGAAGCCGCGCGGAAGCTCGGGTGGCAACTGGGCAGGGTCGCGCGTCATCACCGGCGCGATCGGCGCGGGCGGCGGCA
>JAGVJS010000312.1 GCA_020051025.1 Sphingobium sp.
GCGATCAGCAGGCCGCCCGCCGCCATGCCGGCGAGGCCGGCGCTGAATACCACGCCCAGGCTTTCGGGGCTGGCCTGCCAGTCGCTCGACAGCGCAGGGGCGATGTAGGAGAGGATCAGCACATCCATGCCGTCGAGCATGTTGAGGATGAAGCAGGTCGCGACGACGAGGATCTGGCGCGCGGTCCAGCTGCTGTCGGACGCCTGTGCCGGGACATTGTCCACGGTCACATAGGGCCGGACGGACACGGTGCCGCTGGCGGAATAACTGGCCATCGAAGAAACGCCTTTCATCCTCTCGGGAACCACCGGTTCCGTCATATCATCCAACCCGGTGCCGTATCTGGTTCTATTCTGCGGGTTCGACCGCTATGTTGCGAACGATCCTTGCTTTCCATCCTGCTTAACGCGCCTTGCCATGCCTTTATGTTATGGCTTTGGCCGTGGGAGGGCGAGGAGGACGGAGCGCGCTATCTCCTCGAAAGTCTCGCCGATGATGGCGCGGGGCGATTCCAGATTGCGGTTCATGTAGACGGGCAGCACGCCCGGCTCCTCGAACTCCAGGAAGCGCACTGTTTCGGCATGGGCCTGCATCGCGGTGAAGCTGTCGACCAGCGCGACGCCCATGCCGTTGGCGACGAAGGCCACGGCGGTTTCGGCAAAGCGGATATAGGTCGCGACCTCCAGTTCCTGCCCGGCCCGCGCGAACATGTCGGCGATGATGCGGCCATGCGGCGTGTCGGGACGGAAGGATTGCAATTGCTCGCCGGCGATATCGGCCACGCTGATCCGGTCGCGATCAGCGAGCGGGTGGCTGGAGGGGACAGCGCAGACCATGCGGCCGGCGCCGATGCGGCTGGACAGGATGTTGGGATGATCGAGCGGAAAGGCGGTCAGCGCATAGTCGCCGCGCTGGAGCGCCAGATAGTCGGCCGCCTGTTCGACCGAGAGAATGTCGAACTGGATGGTGAGGCCGGGATAGTTGGCGGTGAGCCGCGCCAGCATCTGCGGCACGACCGAATGGCCGAGCGAGGGCGAAGCGCCGATGCGAAAGGTCCGATCCTCCCCCTTGACCAGTCGCTTGATGACATGGTTGAGGTCTTCGAACCCCTTGTAGACATGCTCGATCTCATCGAACAGCACGCGCGCCTCGTGCGTGGGGACCAGCCGGCCGCGGGTACGGTCGAACAGACGGAAGCGCAGCTTGTCCTCCATATGGCCGAGCATGCGGCTGAGGCCGGGCTGCGACGTGCCGAGCATCTGCGCGGCGGCGCTGACCGTCTTGGCGATCATGATGGCGCGGAAAATCTCGATCTGGCGCAGGGTGAGCATGGCGCCCCTGTAGCATTATTTACGCGGCTGTGGACATGGGATCGGGAAACGCCCTGCCCTCCCGATCCGATATCGGCCTTAGAAGCGATAGTCGCAGGACAAGGTGAAGTTGCGTCCGCGCCCGGCGAAATAACGGGCATTGTCGTTCGGGCGGACGGTCTGGCTGTAATAGTCGATATAGAAGGTGTCGAACAGGTCGGTCACGTCATAACCGTCGAACCGGCAGAGCGGATTATAATTGCCCGGCGCGCGCTCGAACTGGCGGGCCAGGAAGAATTGCGTCTGAATGCGCGCGGACAGCGGGCCGTTGACATAGCTGGCGGCGACATTCAGGCGATCGGGCGAGATGTTGGCGCCGTCCAGGTCGCGATCCACCTTGTCCACGCCGTCCGTCGCATTGCCGTCGGTACGCCCGATCAGTGGGCATAGCCGGTCGACAGGATCAGGCCGGGGAGCGGCGTCTTGACGCTCAGATTGAGTTCGAGACCTGCTGGTTCAGCGTTTCCTGGTCGATCACGTCGATCGTCAGTGGCAGCGCGTCGGCCGGCAGCACCGAACGGGCAGCGGTGACGACGACGTCGTCGGCTTCAAAGGATCAGGCGACCAGCGCCTCCACCGTAGGCAGACGCACCTGGAAGACGCTGCCTTCGCCGGGCACGCTCTGCTTGAGCGAGAGGGCGCCGCCATGCAGCGCGACCAGTTGCCGGACCAGAGCCAGGCCGATGCCCAGCCCCTCCTGCGGGTCGCCATTGGGCTTCTTGACCTGCGCGAACAGGTCGAAGATGCGGGCCTGCATATCGGACGGGATGCCGATGCCGGTGTCTGCGACCTCTATCTCCGCCCAGCCATCGATCACGCGCGCGGTCAGCCGCACTTCGCCGCCCGCCGGGGTATATTTGGCGGCGTTGTTGAGCAGGTTGGCGGCAATCTGGACGATGCGGGCATAGTCGACGTCGAGGCAGACCGGCTGATCTGTGATGTCGAGGACAAGGCGGTGCTGCGCGGCTTCGATCGCGGGCTGGCATGCCTCCACCGCGAAGCCGAGCGCATCTTGCAGCGAGATGCGCTGGGTCTTGAGCGAAATCTTACCCTGGTCGATGCGGGCGATGTCGAGAATATCCTCGACCAGGCGGGAGAGGTGCTGGACATGGCGGTCCATGCGGCCACGTATCTCCCGCGCGGCGTCGGTGCCTTCACGCCGTTCCAGCAGGTGCAGGCCGGCGCCCAGCGCGGCGATGGGGTTGCGCAGTTCGTGGCCAAGGATCGCCAGAAATTCATTCTTGCGCCGGTCCGCTGCCTGCAAGGCGCCGGCGAGTTTCACCAGTTCGTCCCGCTGCGCCACGATCTGCCGCCGCTGGTCGTACAGGTCGAAGAAGACCGCCGCCTTGGACCGCAATATATCCGCCTCGATCGGCTTTTGGATGAAGTCCACCGCCCCCGCTTCATAACCGCGGAATCGGCGTTGCAGGTCGGCGCTGCCAGCGGTTACGAAGATGATCGGGACATGCCGGGTGCGGTCGTTGCCGCGCATATACTCGGCCAGTTCAAAGCCATCCATGCCGGGCATCTGCACATCGAGCAGCGCCAGCGCTATGTCATGCACCAGCAGCAGTTCCAGCGCCTCCTCACCCGATCGCGCCTTCAGGCAGATCAGGCCGTCGCGCCGCAACAGCGCCTCCAGTGCGAGCAGATTTTCCTCAAGGTCGTCGACCAGCAGGCAATAGATGGGGTGCGTATCGCTCGTCATTGTGCCGCCAGTGTCAGGAGATAGGGGATGAGGTCGTCCAGGGTCATAATGCGCGCGGAGGGACAGGCCGCCAGCGCTGCTTCGGGCATGGTAGACACCTGTGCGTCGGTGAAATCCTGCACGATGGCGATGCCGCCGGCATCACATACAGCCCGCAGGCCCACCGCGCCGTCATGATTGGCGCCGGTCAGGATGATGGCTGCCAGCGCCGCGCCATAAGCGTCGGCCGCGCTTTCCAGCAGGACGTCGATGGCCGGTCGGCTGTGATTGACCGGCTCGTCCATCGACAGCGACAGCGACCGGTCCGCCTCCACCAGCAGATGATAGTCGGATGGCGCGAAATAGACAGTGCCGGGCAGGACCGGCTCCTTGTCCTCCGCTTCCCGCACCGCGACCCGGCATTTCGCCGCGAACAAAGCCACCAGCGCATTGCTGCGGTCCGGCGGCACATGGACGACGATCAGCAGCGGGACCGGGAAGCCGGCCGGCAGCGCGGGCAGGATGCGCAGCAACGCCTGCACTGCGCCGGCAGACGCACCGATCGCGATGGCCTCAATCGGCGTCGCGCTCATGCGTCCTGCCTCTGGTAGATTTTCTCTTCGCGAACGAAATCGGCGAAGGCGGGGGCATGGGCGGAAAAGCGCAGGCTTTCCTTGGAACCGAGGCCGAGGAAGCCCTTGCGCGCGAGGGAGTCGCGGAACAGGCCGAGCGCCCGGTCCTGCAATGCCCGGTCGAAATAGATGAGCACGTTGCGACAGGAAATCAGGTGCATTTCGGCAAAGACCGCGTCTGTCACCAGGCTGTGGTCGGAAAACACCACCTGCGATCGCAGGCTTTTGTCGAAGACGGCGCGGCCATAATCAGCGGTATAATAATCGGACAGCGAGGAGCGGGCGCCGGACTTCTGGTGATTTTCGGTGAACTTGCGAATCTGATCGAGCGGATAGACGCCCGTTTCAGCCGCCTTGAGCGCAGTCGGGTTGATATCCGTCGCGTAGAAGAGGGTGCGCTGGTCCAGCCCCTCTTCCCGGAACAGGATGGAAAGGGAATAAAGTTCCTCGCCATTGCTACATCCTGCGACCCAGACTTTGAGCGAGGGATAGGTGCGCAGATGGGGAATCACCTTTTCCCGCAGCGCGCGGAAATAGGCGGGATCGCGAAACATCTCGCTCACCTGCACGGTCAGATAGTTGAGCAGACGCGGCAGCGTGGCAGGATCATGCAGCAGATGATCCTGCATCGCGGAGAAGCTGGCGAAACCGAGCTGGCCGCGCGCCTGGAGCAGGCGGCGCTTGATCGAGGCACGGGCATAGTGACGGAAATCATAATGATAGCGCTGATAGAGCGCCTCCAGCAGCAGCTGGATTTCGATATCCTCCACCCCGTTCTGCGGGAGAGCATCCTGCACTAGCGCGGCATCCATACGCGCACCAGCGAGAGGAGTTTATCGACGTCGATCGGCTTTGCCATATAGTCGTTTGCCCCCGCTTCCAGACAGCGTTGCTGGTCGTCGGGCATCGCCTTGGCCGTCAGCATAAGGACCGGTAACGCAGACCAGCGCGGGTCGTTCCGAAGGGTGCGCGTGGCGGTGAGCCCGTCCATCACCGGCATCATCACGTCCATCAGGACCAGGTCGATGGCCTTGGCCGGATCGTCCGTCGAGGCAGCCAGCGCATCCAGCGCCTCCTGCCCGTTGCGGGCGATCTGAACCGACGCGCCGCGTGGTTCCAGCACGCTGGTCAACGAATAGACGTTGCGGACATCATCCTCCACGATGAGGATGCGGCGCCCTTCCAGTGCGGCATCGCGGTTGCGCGCCTTCTGGATCATCTTGCGCTGTTCGGGCGGCAGTTCCGACACGACCTGATGCAGGAAGAGGGACACCTCATCCAGCAGCCGTTCAGGCGACTTGGCGCCCTTGATGATGATCGAACTGGAATAGCGGCGCAGGCGCTGCTCGTCATCGGGCGACAGGTCGTGGCCGGTATAGACGATCACCGGCGGGAAGCCATGGTCGCCCTCCTCGCTCAGCGTCTCCAGCAGCTTGAAGCCGGACGTGTCGGGCAGCGTCAGGTCCAGCACCATGCAGTCGAAGGTCTGTTGGCGCAGCTGTTCCAGACATTCCGCCGCGCTGCCGACGCCGACCGTTTCGACATCGTCGGTCAGCAGCAACTTGCCCACGGCGTCGCGCTGGACCGGATCATCCTCAACGATGAGGACGCGGCGCACGCGGGTCGCGAGCTTGGCCTGCAAGCCCTCCAGCACTTCGGCCAGTTGCTCGCGCTTCACCGGCTTCACCAGATAGCCGACCGCGCCCAGCGACAGCGCCGCCTGGCTATGGTCGGAGGCGGAGACGACATGGATCGGGATATGACGGGTCGCATCGTCATGCTTGAGCCGATCCAGCACGGTCAGCCCGGACTGGTCGGGCAGGCCAAGGTCGAGCACGACGGCGCTGGGCATATAGTCGCGGGCGAGACGCACGGCCTCCTCTGCCGTGCCGGCGATGATGCACTGAAAGCCCATGTCGCGGGAGAGGTCGCGCACGATCGAGGCGAACACCTCGTCATCCTCGATCACAAGCAGCAGGCGGCGTCCCTCCGCCAGCGCGGCGCGATCATCCTCCAGCCCC
>JAGVJS010000286.1 GCA_020051025.1 Sphingobium sp.
CGCCGACCGCGGCGAGGCCGCCCATCCAGCCCAGGCCGCCGCCGCCGCCGAAGCTGAGGTCGGACTTGCGGAAATAGCCTTCGGCCATCACTTCTTCTTCGGTTGTGCGGGCATTGACCACGGAGAGCATGACATTAGCCTCGCTCTTCTTGACCGAGATGCCGCCGGCCAGCGCGCCGAGTGTCCGGCCGCCCAGGAATCCGCCGACCAGACCGCCGATGGCGTTGCCGCCGCTATTATTGTTGGTGGTCACGATGTCAGGCTGGATGAAATAGTCGGCCGCCTTGACCTGGCCCTTGCCCAGGTTCGATCCGGCCTGCAATTCGCCCGAATCCGCCATGGCGCGTTCCATGTTGCGGCTGGCCATCGACCGGCCGCGATTGACGATGCCGAAGCAGCCGGACTGCTGCACGAACAGCTTGATGATCGCTTCGGGACTGCCAAGGTTGAATTCGCGCCACCACTGATTGTCCGGCTCCACGATCGCCACGGTGCCAAGGCGCTTGGTGCAGCGCGGGATTTCCATCTGCTTCTTGGTCTGGACCTGGCGCCCCGACGAACCCTTGTCTGCCGCCATGGCCTGCGGTGCGACCATGGCCAGACAGGCAGCCGCCATGGTCAGCTTCTTCATTGCACGCATTTCAAGAACCCCGTTTGTTGCTTGAGTTTGAAAATCGTTGCCCCGTTCCTGCGAATAGATATCATAGGGGTCAATCGCTTCCAAGCAAAGCGCGCCGGAAATGACGGGTTTTGTCATCGAATCCGCCGGGTGCGCGATCCTGCTGACAGCGCGGCGAATCGCTGCTATCGGGCGCCGATGACCAACCTTAGCCATATCCGTAACTTTTCGATCATCGCGCATATCGACCATGGCAAATCGACGCTGGCCGACCGCCTGATCCAGCGCACCGGCGGCCTGACCGACCGGGAGATGAGCGCGCAAGTCCTTGACAACATGGACATCGAAAAGGAGCGGGGCATCACCATTAAGGCGCAGACCGTGCGCCTCGACTATACCGCCAAGAATGGCGAGACCTATGAGCTGAACCTCATGGACACGCCGGGCCATGTCGACTTTGCCTATGAAGTGTCGCGCAGCCTGGCCGCATGCGAGGGCGCGCTGCTGGTCGTGGACGCCGCGCAGGGGGTGGAAGCCCAAACGCTGGCCAACGTCTATCAGTCGATCGAACATGATCATGAGATCGTCCCGGTCCTGAATAAGATCGACCTGCCCGCCGCCGAGCCGGAAAAGGTACGCAAGGAAATCGAGGACGTGATCGGTCTCGATGCGTCGGAAGCGGTGCTGGCCAGCGCCAAGTCGGGCATCGGCATCGACGATATCCTCGAAGCCATCGTCACCAAGATCCCGCCGCCCAAGGGCGACCGCAACGCGCCGCTGGAAGCGATGCTGGTCGACAGCTGGTACGACCCCTATCTGGGCGTCGTCATCCTCGTGCGCGTCGTCAATGGCGTCATAAAAAAGGGGCAGGCGATCAAGTTCATGATCGGCGGCACCGAACATCTGATCGACCGCGTCGGCTGTATGCGCCCGAAGATCGAGGCGCTGCCGGAACTGGCTGCCGGCGAGATTGGCTTCATCACCGCGCAGATCAAGGAAATCGCCCAGACCCGCGTTGGCGACACCATCACCACGGTCAAGAATGGCGCGATCAAGCCGCTGCCGGGCTTCAAGGAAGTGCAGCCGGTGGTGTTCTGCGGCCTGTTCCCGGTCGACGCCAACGACTTCGAGAAGCTGCGTGAATCCATCAGCAAGCTGCGCCTGAACGACGCCAGCTTCTCTTTCGAGATGGAAACCTCGGCCGCGCTGGGCTTCGGTTTCCGCTGCGGGTTCCTGGGGCTGCTGCATCTGGAGATCATCCAGGAGCGCCTCAGCCGCGAATATGATCTGGACCTGATCACAACCGCGCCGTCGGTCGTTTACGACATGCACATGAAGGATGGCCGCATCCTGCATCTGCATAACCCTGCCGACATGCCCGATCCCAACCATATCGAGATGATCGAGGAACCGTGGATCGAGGCGGTGATCTACTGCCCCGACGAATATCTGGGTTCGATCCTGAAGCTGTGCCAGGATCGGCGCGGCGTGCAGAAGAACCTCACCTATGTGGGCGGGCGCGCGCAAGTGACCTATGACCTGCCGCTCAACGAAGTGGTGTTCGATTTCTACGATCGCCTCAAGAGCATCAGCCGGGGCTATGCGTCGTTCGACTATCATCAGACCGGCAGCCAGGAAGGCGACCTCGTCAAGATGAGCATTCTGGTCAACAATGAGCCGGTCGATGCGTTGAGCATGATCGTCCACCGTAGTGCCGCCGAAGCGCGTGGCCGCCACATGTGCGAGCGTTTGAAGGATCTGATCCCCCGCCACCTGTTCAAGATCCCGATTCAGGCGGCGATCGGGGGTAAGGTGATCGCGCGCGAGACAATCGCGGCGATGCGCAAGGATGTGACCGCCAAATGCTATGGCGGCGATATCAGCCGTAAGAAGAAGCTGCTCGACAAGCAGAAGGAAGGCAAGAAGCGCATGCGCGAATATGGCAGCGTCCAGATTCCGCAGGAAGCCTTCATCGCCGCGCTGCGCATGGGCGACGAAAGCTAATGGAGGAGGGCGACCGCTGCGCCGGACTGGCGCGCCAGGTCGCTCATATCCAGCGGGCCGCTGCCTTTCTCGCAAACGGCATGTCGCTGGAAAGATGTCCCCAGGCCGCCGGACGGCGGCGCGACGCCATGTCGGCCCGGCTGATCGGCAATGGTCTGCGCGAACTGGACTTGTTTCTGACCGACCTGATCGTGGAAGCGGGCCGGGTCGATCGGCTGGGCGCGGCGGCCGGGCGCGACCCCGGCATCCAAGATCGGAAGAGCACAC
>JAGVJS010000080.1 GCA_020051025.1 Sphingobium sp.
AGCGCGTGCGCTGGTCAGCTTCGGATCGGTCGGCGCGTCGGCCGCGATCATGGACGCACTGCCGAAGCTGGAAATGATCGGCCTCTTTTCCGTCGGCTATGACAAGGTCGATGTCGATCATGCCCGGGCAAAAGGCATTCGCCTTTCCAACACACCCGACGTGCTGACCGACGATGTCGCCGACCTGGCTGTCGGTCTGCTCTACGCCACGGTGCGCAATATGGTCGCCAATGATCGCATGCTGCGCGCAGGCGACTGGGCGCGGGGAATCAAGCCGCCCTTGTCCGGCCGCGTGTCCGGCAAGCGCATCGGCATATTGGGTCTTGGTCGCATCGGCCGCGCCATCGCCAGAAGGCTGGAGCCGATGGCCGGCGAAATTCTCTACCACAGTCGGCGGAAGGTGGCGGACACGCCCTATCGCTATGTCGCCGATCCCATCGCCTTCGCGCAGCAAAGCGACGTGCTGATCATCGCGACGGCGGGCGGAGCGGATACGGTGAAGCTGGTGGACGCCGCCTTGCTCGACGCGCTCGGCCCGGACGGCGTGATCGTCAATATCAGCCGGGGCAGCGTGATCGACGAGGATGCGCTGATCGCCGCGCTGTCCGAAGGCCGCATCGCTGGCGCCGGGCTGGACGTCTTCGCCCATGAACCCCATGTGCCACCGGCATTGCTCGCCATGGATCAGGTCGTGCTGCAACCGCATCAGGGCAGCGCCACCATCCCCACCCGCCGGGCGATGGGCGACCTCGTCCTCGCCAATCTCGACGCGTTCTTCGCCGGCCAGCCATTGCTGACGCCGGTGATCTAGAGGGAGGAGGTCATGCGTAAAATCGCCATGCTGCTTGCCCTGTGCCTGCCGGCCGCCGCGCCCCTGTCCGCGCGCGCAGTCCCGCCCGGGACGGGCAAAAGCTATATATGCGATTTCGGCCCGCACGGCACGGTCGTGATCGACACCCGCTATCCCGGCGCGACCATAACCATCGATGGCAAGGTGCATCCCGCCCAGCATGGCAGCTATTTCTATCAGACGCAGGATGGCGATATCGCCGTGATGTTCGGCCCGGACAGGCGCTTCTGGGAATATCGCGGCGTCCGGGACGATCAGTGCGTCGTGAAGAACAATCGCCGGGACGACAGCAGGCCATAAGGCGCAGCTTTCCTATTAGGATTTCCTCTGGTCTATCCTGTCGAATGGACCACCCCCCGCCTTTCCCTTGCACACCGCCCTTGCTGTCGCCTGCCTGTCCCGCAGGTGGCGCCTCTCTGTCGCGTCGCAGACGCCCGAAAGACGCGCTGTTGCCGCGCGCTCGTCGCGCAGGTGGCGCACCTGTGGCGCGTCGGGGACGCTTTGGGAGAGCCTCGCGAGCGCTTCGCCCGCTTTTACCCCCGACGACACTGTGAACTTCGCCCGTCGCGTCCCCGCTCGCACCGCTTTGCCTTTGGCGCGGAAGCCGCTAAAGCCCGCATCCATGACACAGACCTCCACTGCCCCTGCCGCAAAACCTGCGCCCAAGGATTGGATTCTCGGCATTCACGCCTATGTGCCGGGGAAGTCGGCCGCCGATGACGGCCGCCCCCTTACCAAGCTGAGCGCCAATGAAAATCCGCTGGGCACCGGTCAGGCAGCGCGCGACGCTTTTCTGGCGGCGACAGCCGACATGGCGACCTATCCTGATCCGTCGGCGACCGCCCTGCGCGAAGCGATCGGCGCGGCCCATGGCCTTGATCCGGCACAGATCATCTATGGCACCGGATCGGACGAACTGCTGCACATCGCCGCCTCCGCCTATGCCGGACCGGGCGACGAAATTCTCTATGTCCGTTATGGCTTCGCCGTCTACGACATCGCCGCCCGCCGCGTCGGCGCGACCCCGGTGATCGCCCCGGACAAGGATTATGCCACCGACGTCGACGCGTTGCTGGCCGCGGTGACGGAACGCACGAAGGTGGTCTTCCTCGCCAATCCCAATAATCCGACCGGCACCATGACCAGCCGGGAGGAAATCGCCCGCCTCCACGCCGGGCTGCGTCCCGATATCCTCTTCGTCCTGGATCAGGCCTATGCCGAATATCTGGACGATGGTGAGGATGATGGCGGTCTGGAGCTGGCGAAGACTGCCAGCAACATCCTCATCACCCGCACCTTTTCGAAAATCCATGGCCTTGCCGCCGAACGGATCGGCTGGGGCTATGGCTCGCCGGAGGTGATCGACATTCTCCACCGCATCCGCGCCCCGTTCAACGTAACGACGGCGGGGCAGGCAGCGGCAATCGCGGCGATCAGCGACACCGCATGGGTGGAACGCAGCCGGGCGCATAATGCGCAATGGCGTGACTGGCTGACCGATGAGGTTACGGCCCTGTCCAACCATGGCCTGCGCGCGGTGCCCAGCAAGACCAACTTCCTGCTGATCCTGTTCGACGGCAGGCTGACCGCCGAAGCCGCGATGAAGGGGCTGTGGGACGAAGGCTATGCCACACGCTGGCTGCCGGGTCAGGGCCTGCCCAATGGCCTGCGCATCACCATCGGCAC
>JAGVJS010000385.1 GCA_020051025.1 Sphingobium sp.
CCAGCGCCAGTGCGGCCAGCGACCCGCCGAGGCGAAGCTGCATGGTGAAACCTGTCTTCATTCCATCCTCCCATTATTATTACTAACTAGTTCGTACATATTATGATGCGACCTGAGGCTCCATTGGCCTTTATGTTCATAGGCATGTTAAGGGCAGGATCCTGCTCAGGCTCTGATGAGCGGCCCGGACCCTTACGGACCTGACCGCAAGAGCCGGAGCAGGATCAGTCCATTTCCACCCGACGCACATCCCCCACGATGAAGATATAGGCGGCGGCTCCGACCAGCGCGAGGACGCCGATAAAGGCAAGCGCGCCGTAGAAGGAGCCGGTCTGGCCCACGATCACGCCGACCACGATCGGCGTCACGATGCCGGCCAGATTGGCGCAGAGATTGAACACGCCGCCGGTCAGGCCGACAAACTGGCGCGGGGCGACGTCGGAAATCAGCGTCCAGCCCAGATTGACCATGCCCTGCCCGAAAAAGGCGATCGACATGATGGCGATGACCAACGTGTTGCTTTGCACGAAATTGGCCGCGACGATGGTGGAGGCCAGCAGCAGGCCGGCGACGATAGGCAGCTTGCGCCCGATATTGGCGGAACCGGTGCGGCGGATCAGCAGGTCGGACACCTGTCCGCCCAGCAGCACCCCGGCCGAGGCGGCGATGTAGGGCAGCACGGCGAAGGTGCCGGACTTCAGCCAGTCCATGCCGCGCTCGGTCGCCAGATAAGTGGGGAACCAGGTCAGGAAGAAGACCAGCGTGGAATTGCCGCAAAACTGGCCGATGGACGCTCCCAATATCTGACGCTTGCGCATCAGCTTGCGGACATTGGCCCAGGAGAAGGGGATTTTTTCATCCGCCTTCGCCACAGTCAGTCCCCCGCCCGCCTCGATATAGGCAAGTTCGGCAGCATTGATGCGGCTGCTTTCGCCCGGATCGCGATAGTGGGCGTACATGAGCAAGCCGAACGCCATGCCGAGCGCTCCGGCGATCAGGAACAAGGCGCGCCAGCCGAAACTGCCCACCACCCAGAACAGGACCGGCGCGAAGAAAGCGAGGCCCGCATATTGCCCCACGGCATAGACGGAATTGGCCCGCGCCCGTTCATCCTGCGGGAACCAACTGCTGAGAATGCGGCTGTTGCACGGGTAGCAAGGTGCTTCCGCCATGCCCAGCGCCAGGCGGAAGCCGAACAACATTGCCACATTGCCGGCTAAACCGTGGAGCAAAGTGAAAAAGGACCAGAGGATCAGCGATCCGGCATAGGTGATGCGCGTGCCGAGCCGGTCGAGCAGCAGCCCGCCCGGAATCTGCGACGCGGCATAGGTCCAGGAAAAGGCCGAGAAGATGAAGCCCATCATTTCCGGCGAAATGCCCAGTTCCGCCGTCAGCGACGGGGCTGCCACGCCCATAACGGCGCGGTCCATATAGTTGAGCAGGGTGGCGACGCTGATGAGCGCCAGCACGCCGATGCGCGCACGGGTGGGGCGCAGCAGGGTGGCAGGATCGACCGCCCTCATGCCGCGTTCCGCCGCTGGCTGAGGTGCAGCAGATGGCGCACGGCGAGCGGATAGCCGTCCGTCCCCATGCCCGACACGATGGCGGTGGCCGTCCGCGTCACGATGGAACGGGTGCGCCATGCCTCATCCCGGCGATGGATGTTGGAGATATGGACCTCCACGATCGGGCAGTCGCACATTTTGAGCGCGTCCAGCATGGCATAGCCGGCATAGGAAAAAGCAGCGGGATTGAGGACTATGCCCATGGCGCCGACGCGCGCTTCGTGCAGCCAGCCGACCATTGCATGTTCGGCATTGGTCTGACGAAAGATCAGGTCGACGTCCCATCCCTGCGCCTCATGCCGGCAGGCTGCCTCAACATCGGCGAGCGTTTCCGTCCCATAGATATGCGGTTCGCGCACGCCCAGATGGTCGAGATTGGGACCGTTCAAGATATAGATGCTACGCTGGCCCATGGCTGGCCCGATCCTCCCCGAATGCCGGAATATGTTTCCCGATCTTGCAGAATCACATTTACCCGCAACAGAAGTGGCGTGCAAGCAAAATGTACTAACTAGTTCATACCATTTTTCGGCAGATGATGGATGGCGATGCGATCGGCCTGATAGGAGCCCAGCCAGAGGTCGTCGCCCAACAGAACGGCCGCCGACACACCGTTGAAGGCCGGGTCGGGCGTGCCATAGGCAATAAGCGAGAAATGCCGACTTTCCGGGTCCAGCTGCGCCACGACGTAGCCGCGATGGCAGAGCATGCCGTCGGCGATGCCGTTGACGATCCGGCGCAGGCCGCCACAGGCCGGCTCATCCCGCACCATGCCGGCGAGCAGCAGCCGGTCGCCATCCCAATGGATATTGTCAGGCATGAATTCGGGTGCCTGCACACGCCAGAGCGGCTGGTGCGTGTCATGCCGGGCATAAGCGACAACCTCCCGCAGACCAAAGGCGATGACGTAGAAGCCGCTGTCGTCGCGCGCCGTCTCCAGCCCGTTATTGCCGGGCAGCTCCGTGCCGGGCAGCAAGCGGAAGGCGCGATCGCGCGGGCCGCGCTGATAGACGCCGCC
>JAGVJS010000433.1 GCA_020051025.1 Sphingobium sp.
CGGCATAGTGACGCCGCTCCAATATGCGCAGCATCGTGCCGACGACCTGCGCATTGGCCATCAGGCCCAGCGTGTTGCGCAACTGGCCAGCATGATAGCGGAAGCCGAGCAGTTGGTCGGGATCGAACCAGCCGGCCGCGCCGATATCGCCCAGCCGGGTGAAGATGTTCAGCTCAAACGGGAAATTGCCATGGCAATCGGCATCGACAAAGCCCGACCGGCGCAGAGCCTCGGTTCGGAAGACGGTGCCCGATATCGGCGTGAAGCCGTAGCGCATATGGGTGTCGAGGATCGGGAACCGCCCACCCTTGCGCCGCACCCGGCCATGGTCGCGATGATAGGCGACGGTCATGTCCGACGACGGCCGCCCGTCTGCCTGCATCAGCCAGGGATTGGCGACGAACAGCGCGGCATCCGGCGCGGCGTCCAGCGTGGCAACGGCTCGCTCCAGATAATGCGGCGACAGCAGATCATCATCATGCAGGATGCAGAAATAGTCAGCCGCGCCCGCTTCCCCGAACAGATAGCGGCCCTGCCCATATTCGCCGCCATTGTCCGGCTGCTGCACGAAGCGGATGCGCGGATCGCCCAGCCCTTCCACATAGGCGCGCACCATGTCCCCCGCGCCATCGGGCGAGGCATTGTCGCTCACCACCGCGCGAAAATCACGCAGGGTCTGGGCGCGCAGGCTCTCCACCGCCTCCCGCACCAGATGCGGCCGGTTGTAGGTGGGGATGCCCACGAAAATGCGCTCAGAAGAAATGACGATGCGCCTTGTACCAGAGGAAGGTCTGGGCCAGCCGTTCGTCCAGCCCTGCGCCCGGCGCCCAGCCCAATTTCTCCGCCGCCAGCGCGGAGGAGAGATATTGCGCCTGGATCTCGCCATGGGCGTTGTTGCGCACGTCCGGCTCCAGATCGGCGCGCCCGGCGGCGGCGAGCGTGCGACGGGTCAGGTCCAGCACGCTGACCGGTTCGCCCGTCCCGAAGTTGAAGGCGCGCCCCACGATATCCGCGTCGCCCATATGCTCTGCCAGCAGCAGGTAGCCGTGCACGATATCCTCCACGAACACATAGTCGCGCACCGGCGATCCGTCCGACCGGATCACCGGCCGCGCCCCGTCGATGGCGGCAAGGCAGGTGCCTGGCACGATGCGGTTGCTGTTGAGGTCGCCCGGCCCGAACAGATTGCCGCAGCGGGTGATGGTGACGGGGAGGCAATAGGTCGTCGCGTAGCTGAGCGCGATCAGGTCGGCGCAGCTTTTCGACACATCATAGGGGTGCCGCCCCTGCAACGCGAAATCTTCCTGATAGGGGAGAGTCTCATGGTCGCCATAGGCCTTGTCGGAGGAGGCGATGACGATCCGCTCCACCGTGGCGACACGGCGGCATGCCTCCAGCAGCACCCATGTTCCCTTGATATTCGCTTCGAAGGTGGAGAGCGGATTGCGGTTGGCGACGCCCACGATCGCCTGAGCGCCCAGGTGAAAGACCGTGTCGACCGCATATTCGTTCAGTGCGCGTTCGATGACGTCATAATCCTCCAGCGCGCCGCGTACGACCTTGGCCCGCGCGACCAGCCCGCCGGCCTGAAAGCGCGATTGCGGCACCATGTCGCGCACCAGCGCCACCACTTCCGCGCCCTCGCGCAGCAGGTCGGAAACGAGGCTGCCGCCCAGAAAGCCGGTGGCGCCGGTGACAAGGCAGGTCTTGCCTTTCCAGAAGCCGCTCATGCCGCGCGCTCCTGCGGTCCATGGTCGCCGATCCAGGGTGGCGGGGTGCCGCCGGCCAGCATCTCGTCCGCCTCGATGACATCCTTGTAACTGTCGAACGACTTGAAAAAGCCGCCATGGCGATAGGTGAAGGCGTCGCCCCGTGCGATCAGCGGAGGGATGATATCGCGCTCCAGATTGTCGCCGTGCCAGTCGTCGAAGATGGCGGGGTCCATCACCATGAAGCCGGCGTTGATCCAGTAATCGGCGATCAGCGGCTTTTCGGCAAACCGGGCGACGGCGCCGTCCTCTTCGACCGACAACACGCCATATTGCGAATACATCGGCACCGACGTGATGGTCAGTCGGGCGTCATGGCTCTGGTGGAAGGCGACGACGTCGGCCAGCGGCACATCGGACAAGCCATCGCCATAGGTGGCGATGAAGGGACCGTCGATCAGGTGGCGGCAATTCCAGATGCGGCGGCCGGTATCGGCATCCTCGCCCGTATCGACAATCTTTATGCTGGCGCCGATATCCTTCCCCTCGAAATAATCGTGGAGAACATCCTGTCGGTATCCGGCTGCAAGTATGAATTCGTGAAATCCCTGCCGAATGAAATTCTTGATGACATGGACCAGCACCGGCGTGCCTCCCAGTGGCAGCATCGGTTTTGGCAGATAGGTGGTGAAGGGAAAGGCGCGGATGCCCTGCCCGCCGCACAATATGACGACCTTCATCTGTCGGTTCCTTTCTTCGTCGCTACTTGGGTGAACTGGTCTGTGGAAATGGTTGCGAGGCCGATGCCGAATTCCGGCCCGGCGATGCCGCGCTGGATCAGCGGGGCGAGGCGCGCATGCGCGACATGGCCGCCGAACCAGAGCTTGATCCTGTCGCCATCGCGCAGCGGGCCGGGGGCGAGTATCTCGCCATCGGTCCAGCCGGTGCTGGCGCGGGTGAGCAGGGGGGCGGGGTCTTCACGGAAATGGATGCCGTCGTGCGCGCGGGCATGATGGATCGCCACCTGCTGCCATTCGGGGTCGGCGCCGGGACTGACATGGGCGACCGAATAAAAGAGGTCGATCGTGCCATCCGCATCGGCCAGCGCGGCGGGGGAGGAATAGCCGGCATAGCCCTGCGCAGCGGGATAAAGCGGTCCCTGCGTCAATATCTGTTCCGGCGCGGTGAAGTGGATGCCGTCGGTTGAGCGGATCAGGCCAATGGACTGAAGCGGTGGTCCGCCCCCCTCCCGCGCCCCTGCCGCCGAAAAATAGAGCAGCAGTTCCTCGCCGCGCACCACAAGCCCCGGCTCGCCGACCAGATAGCTGTTCCAGTCGGTTGCGCCGCCAGTGGCCTTCAGCAGCGTCCAGTTGGAAACTTGCCAGTTGATGCCATCGGGCGAGATGGCGAGGCCGATCGCCATGGGCGACGGATCGGGAACGGCATAAACGCCGGTGAAGCCCATCCAGTATCGGCCGGCAAAGCGCACGACGCTGGGCGTCTCGATACTGGCATAGGGGCCGTCGGCGATCGATAGCAGCGGGGTGGCGGGCGAGAGCGTCCAGTGCGCGCCATCGCGCGACATCGCGCGGAAGGGCAGGACGGGCGGCTTGAACGGCGCGACGGTGCTGCTCGTCATATAAAGCGCATAGCCTTCGTCGGTGCGGAGCGGACTGGGATCGTTCCATAATCCCTGCGCCCGCAGCGATCCCGCCGCGATGACGGGCGCGTCATGACTGACCGTC
>JAGVJS010000368.1 GCA_020051025.1 Sphingobium sp.
ATCCTTCCAGGGGAGCGCGTCCCGATCATGGTGGCGACCGTCCCGAACGCTCCCTGTTGGCAGCGCCCCGTCCGGTGAAAAGCCCTCTAGGCGGGTCAGCTGAGTCGGTCAATAACGTTTTTTGAACTTTATGTGGCAGCGCTCGAGAATGTCGGCATTTACCGAGCAAAAGGCCCATGTTTCGGGCACTTCCGCTAGTGCAAAATAATGCGGGCATGGGCAGACCTTCGCCCATCCATGCCCGCACTGAAGTCATTTTCGCGAATCAACCCGTTGAACAGGCTGGAGAATCATATCGCCTGATTCAGGCGAGCGGTTCGCCATCCCAAGTCTCGGTGTCGATCTGCTTTTGTGCATCGCGGGGATAGCGTGGCCCCGACGGCGCATCGAAGCTGAACAGGCTGTCCACCGCCGCAATCAGATCCGCCGGCCATATGCGCGACAGGGTCGCCAGATCCTCGTCCAGATGAGTGATGCTGGTCGTGCCGGGAATGGGAACGACATGATCGCCCTTCGCCATCAGCCATGCCAGACAGAGTTGCGCCGCCGTGCACCCAGCATCGTCAGCCAATGTCTTCAACTGATCGACCAGTCGCAGATTGACCTCCAGATGCGGGGACTGGAAGCGAGGCATGGCGGCACGAATATCCCCCGGCAGCAGGTTCGCCGCATTGGGATTTCCTGCAAGCAGCCCGCGTCCAAGCGGTGAAAAGGCCACGAAGGCCGCACCCAGTTCCGCACAAGCCTCCAGCACGGCCACTTCCGCATTGCGTACCCAGGGCGAATATTCGGTCTGCATCGCCGCGATCGGATGCACTACATGAGCACGGCGCAGCGTCGCCGCAGACATTTCCGACAGGCCGATCGCGCCGATCTTGCCCGCTTCCTTCGCACGCACCAGCGCACCGACCGACTCCTCGATCGGTACATTGGGGTCCAGCCGGTGCAGATAATAGAGATCGATATGATCGACCTTCAATCGGCACAACGCATCCTCCAGCACTCGCTCAATCGCCCCGGGCGATCCGTCCAGCCCGCGCTTGCCGTCAATTTCCGCCAGCACACATTTGCTCGCCAGGGTAAACTCCCCCCGCCGGTCCATCAGCGTCCGGCCCAGCAATTCCTCATTCGCGCCGAAGCCATAAAGGGCAGCAGTATCGAACAGAGTCACGCCAGCATCCAGTGCATGGCGCAGCAATCGCTCCGCCTCCGCCACATCGGGACGCGGCAGATAGGCGTGAGACAGGTTCATGCAGCCAAGGCCAATGGCCGAGACGGTGAAGGGGCCGATGGTACGGGTGGGAAGGCTGGTCATGTCTACAGGGGCAATCCTACATAATTTTCCGCGATCGTCGTCTGCGCCGCGACCGAGGAAGCGATATAGTCGAGGTCGGCGACCTGCATCCGGCGATCAAACGCATCGCTGTCAGGAAAGCGGTGCATCAGCTTCGTCAATTGCCATGAGAAGCGTTCGGATTTCCAGACGCGGGCCAGCGCCTTGTCCGAATAGCCGGCCACCGCGTCGCTGTCATGACGTTTGAAATAAGCGATCAGCGACTGAGACAGGTAATGCACATCCGACATGGCAAGGTTCAGCCCTTTGGCGCCGGTCGGCGGCACGATATGCGCGCTGTCCCCGGCCAGCATCAACCGTCCGTGGCGCATCGGTTCGAACACGAAGCTGCGCAGCGGCGCGATCGACTTTTCCAGCGCCGGGCCGCGCGTGATATGAGCGGCCGCCTCCGGTCCCAGCCGGGTCGCCAACTCATCCCACAGCCGATCATCCGGCCATTCCTCGACCTTCTCGTCCAGCGGCACCTGGATATAATAGCGGCTGCGCGTTTCCGACCGCATCGACGCCAGCGCAAAGCCGCGCTCATGATTGGCGTAAATGAGTTCATGGTTGCAGGGCGGAACATCGGCCAGGATGCCGAGCCAGCCAAAGGGATAGACCTTCTCGTATGCGGTCGCGACCGCCGCCGGGATCGCCTTGCGCGAAGGCCCATGGAAGCCATCGCAGCCACACAGGAAGACTGCATCGATCCGGTGGGTCGTGCCTCCCTTGCTATAAGTGAGGTAGGGCGCGTCGCTGTCAACATCGTGCAGCGCCACATCCGCAGCCTCATAGATAATTTGCAAGCCGCGTTCCGGCGCTGCCTCCATCAAATCGCGGGTCACTTCGGTCTGACCATAGACCATCACCTGTCGGCCCGTCAGTTCCGCGATATTGATGCGGATCAGCCGTTCGCCATCGGCCAGATGGAAGCCGTCATGCGGCAATCCTTCGGCATGCATGCGTGCACCCAGCCCCAACCGGTCCATCAGGTCGGTGGTGGTGCGCTCCAGCACGCCGGCCCGGATGCGACCCAGCACATAATCGGGGGACGCCCGCTCGACGATCACAGCTTCGATGCCCTCAGCACGCAGCAGATGGCCAAGCATCAGGCCGGCAGGGCCGGCGCCGACAATGGCAACTTGGGTCTTCATACTATCCTCTCCAGTCCATTCGGAATGGAAAGGATGATGGCGCATGGCCGATGCAGCGCCCATGGCTGCACCAACCTATGATTTGGACGATCGATCAGCTTTGAAGCCAGCCAAGCCTCGGATATTCGGCAACCATGGTATCATTAGCGTAGCATTAGCATGGATGATACGCCTGTTGCCTACGCCGCAGGAAGCACCACGACACTGTCAGGCGCATCGCGCAGACGCAGATAGAGTTTGCCGTCCTGCGGTGCGGGAGCCTTGAGGGCGGATCCGGTATAGCCCTGCGCCACCTGCGCTGCCTGGTCGAGCGTCGGCGTTGCGCCCACCGCATCGATCAGGAAGAGATCGCGGCCCCGGATAACGCACCCCTGCGCCTTCGCCTCGCACGCCACTGCCTCGATCTGCGGCAAGCGCGCCAGCGTCACCAACGGTTGCCAGTCGCTCACTTGAGCACCGCGCAGCAACCGAAAGCGCAAAGGCCCGAACAGAGCGGGCGCCATCGCCTTGGGGTCCAGCCGCGCCACCATTACCTTGGGGCCTTCCAGTCTCAATCCGTTAGCGGTAGTCAGGCGGACCGGCGCCATGTCCCCATCTGCCGGCGCCACCTCGATCATGTCGCTGGCGCTCAGCTTCGTACCTTCACCAGCGCGCACGGAAAAGACCAGCAGGCCATTGTCGGGTAGCAGATTGTCGCCATTGAGCGCCAGCGCCTGGCCATCGGCGGGCGGCGCACCCAGGCTGATATCCTTGCTGAGCAAACCGATCTGCGGCCGGGCCGCCGCCACCGTCACCGCCAGATTGACACTGCGTCCGTCACGCAGCCTGATCCGCGCCGTCGCTTCGCTGCCTGCCTCGGCTGCCCCCTTGTCGCCCTGCGCCACCAGGCGCAGCCGATCAACCGCCCCATCACGCGTCAGTCCGTCCGGGCGCAACAGCAGGCCGCCGAGGTCAACGCTCTCGACCTGGTCCAGCCGCTGCCCTGACAACACAGCTGCCTTATCCCCCGCATGGAGCAGCAGTCCATCCACCCTGCTCGCCTGCGCATAGCTGCGCAATGCCACTGCCGCGGGTTGGACCACGCCTTGATATTTGACCTCAATGCTGAGCGCGCCGGGCTTGCGATCCGCCAGCGGCACAGTCAACGCCAGCGCATCGCGCCCCTGCACCTTCCATTCCACGGGCCGGGGCGTACCATCGCCCTGGCGCATCATCACGCTTTCAACACAGGCAGGCGCACCGCCCTTCAGCACCAGTCCATTGTCGCGTCCCACGACCAGAGCAGCGGTATCGCCATCAACGGTCCAGCCGCCATCATCGGGCATCTGTAGCATGAAATCGGGTCCTTCGAACCGGTCGAAGCCCCATCGGCCGTAAAGATGCCCTTCCACCGATCCCTTGAACGCGGGCGGCAGGCCGGCGCCGGTCAGCACATAGCCGCCCCGGTCAGCACGCGCCGTCACCGGCACTTCCACCGTCTCGCCCGATGCCGCCTTGAGCGCCAGTTTCACATCGCGCGCATAGGTGGTGGAAAAGATCAGCGGCGCCCCTTCGACCGGCA
>JAGVJS010000208.1 GCA_020051025.1 Sphingobium sp.
CCAGCGCCTTGCGGATCGCCGGCACCGCCGTCGCCAGATCCCGCCGCGCCAGCGCCTGAAACGCGATATGTTCGTCGGCATAGCGCAGCCCCAGCGCAGCGAACCGGTCCTTCCCGTCGATCACCGGCGGCGCATAGCGACTTTCGCCCAGCGATATCCAGCTGCGGATGATTGGCGCCAGAAAGGCGAAATTGCCTTCCTCCACCATCCGGTCGGTCATCGCCTGCGCACCGGCCCAATCCTTGGCGATCAGCGCATCGCCGATCCGCAGCAACGTGCCGTCACGCGGCAACGCGCCTGCATCGTCCAACAACTGCGCCGACTGCCGCGCCAGCAACCGGTCGCCGCTCTCCATCGCCTGCGCATAGGACCGCCGGGCAATCTCGATCCGCGCCGGATCCTGCCGCAACGCTTCGCGATAATTCGCCACCGCCAGCGTCAATGCGCCGTCGCCATCGGCCATGCGCGCCCGCGCATAGGCGTGCAGCGCTCCGTCAGGCTCGACCGACGCCCCGGCGACCGCCGGGGTCGCCAGCAGGGATAACAGGATCAGGCGCTTACATATTGGGATAGTTCGGCCCTCCACCGCCTTCGGGAACGACCCAGTTGATATTCTGGGTCGGATCCTTGATGTCGCACGTCTTGCAATGGACGCAATTCTGCGCGTTGATCTGGAATTTGGGAAGCCCCTCATCCTGACCGACGACTTCATAGACGCCTGCGGGACAGTAACGCTGCGCCGGCTCGTCATAAAGGGGCAGGTTATAGCTGATCGGGATCGCCGGATCCTTCAGCTGAAGGTGGACCGGCTGGTCCTCTTCATGATTGGTGTTCGACAGGAATACCGACGACAGTCGGTCGAAGCTGATGACGCCATCGGGCTTGGGATAATCGATCTTCGCGCAGCTGTCCTTGGGCCAGATCTTCTCATTGTCGGCCTTGTGCTTCATCGTGAAGGGCAGGCCGATCTTGAGTGTGCGCATCCACATGTCGATGCCGGCCAGCAAGGTGCCGATCGTGCCGCCGAACTTGCTCAGCAGCGGCTCGGCATTTTTGACCAGCTGCAATTCCGTCGCTATCCAGCTGGAGCGCAGGCGCAGTTCATAATCGTCCAGCACGTCGTGAGCGCGCTCATTCTGGATCGCCTCGAATGCGGCCTCTGCCGCCAGCATGCCCGACTTCATCGCCGTATGCGTGCCCTTGATCCGCGGCACATTCACAAAGCCCGCAGAACAGCCGATCAGCGCACCGCCGGGGAAGGCCAGCTTGGGGATGGACTGCCAGCCGCCCTCATTGATCGCGCGCGCGCCATAGGACACGCGGCGACCACCTTCCAGAAACTTGCGGATTTCCGGGTGCTGTTTCCAGCGCTGGAACTCCTCGAACGGATAAAGATGCGGGTTGCGGTAGCCAAGCCCGACCACGAAGCCCAGCGCCACCTGACCATTGGCCTGATGATAGAGGAACCCGCCGCCATAGGCATCGGTCAGCGGCCATCCCTGCGAATGGATCACCAGCCCCGGCTGATGCTTTGCGGGATCGATGTCCCACAATTCCTTCATGCCCAAGCCGTAGACCTGCGGCTCGCTGTCCGCATCCAGCGCGAACTGGCGCTTCAATATCTTGGTCAGATGGCCGCGCGCGCCTTCGGCAAAGAAGGTATATTTGGCATGGAGTTCCAGACCCGGCTGATAATCGCCCTTATGATTGCCTTCCCGGTCGATGCCCATGTCGCCGGTGGCCACGCCCTTGACGCTGCCATCCTCATTGTAGAGGATTTCCGCCGCCGCAAAGCCGGGAAAGATTTCGACGCCCAGCCCCTCGGCCTGTTCGGCCAGCCAGCGGCACAGATTGCCCAGCGACCCGGTGTACGTGCCCTTATTGTGCATCCAGCCCGGCGTCATGATGTGCGGCATGTTGATCTTGCCGCTCTTGGTCAGGAACCAGTGCTGGTTGTCGGTGACCGGCACTTCTGCCAGCGAACAGCCCATGTCGCGCCATTCCGGCAGCAACTCATCCAGCGCCTTGGGATCGATCACCGCGCCGGACAAGATATGGGCGCCGATTTCCGACCCCTTTTCCAACACGCATACAGCCAGTTCCTGGCCCGCCTTGTCGGCCAGTTGCTTCAGCCTGATCGCCGCCGACAGTCCCGCCGGTCCCCCGCCGACGATGACAATGTCATAGGGCATCGATTCCCGTTCGCTCATTCATCCCTCCATATCGGCGCCGGCAGGTTGCACCCTGTGTCATCCAATCGCCGCATTACTCCAACACTTTACCAGTCAAGGCGATGAAGCACCTTGACCCGGTCGTCAACCTCTGGCCCTAGCTGATTGTGATGCGGGGTTTATTGCAGGATGATGCGGCAGTTTGCGCCGATGCCTATCTGGCATGGTGGCAACTGGCCGGGGTGGATGGCCCCGTAGCGGAAGCGCCAGTCAACTGGTTGCGTCCCGCTCCCGCGCGCCCGACGGGGGCGAGCGAACCCATCACGATAGCGCCTGTTACAGAAAAGCACCGAACGCTCGAATCGTTCCTTGCCTGGCTTGCCACTGATCCGGCGCAGCCCGAACGCCGCTGGGCCGGCATACAGATCGCACCGGTCGGTAAAGCGCAGGCGGCGCTGATGGTCGTCACCGACCTGCCCGATCCGGCCGATCTGTCGGAAGGCCGGCTCCTCGCCGATCGTGCCGGCCTGTTGTTCGATGCGATGCTTCGCGCCATCGGCCTTGATCGCGACGCCATCCATCTCGCCTCGCTCTTCACCGCCCGTCCGCCCGGCGGCATGGTGGAGGCATCCGATCTCGCCGCAGCCGCCGA
>JAGVJS010000231.1 GCA_020051025.1 Sphingobium sp.
ATAAAGACCCATGGCACCTTCTGCGACGACGAGTTGGACAGTTGTTGCGACTTGCGCGGCCAGCCCGCCCAGCACGGCGGGCGCCATGGCAAAGCCGTCAAGATTGATCGAGGGCCGCCCGGTTGCGGCTTCGTGAAAGGCCGGGTCGATATAGTCCGGGCCGCATTTGCCCCCCTGCACGGCAAGGCCGCGATCGGCGAAAGCGCGTTGCAGGCCGATCGTCACCATCGTCTTGCCCGCGCCAGAGGCGGGCGCGCCGACGATCAGCCCCTTGCCGAGCGTCATGCCGCAAAGCCGTGGATCAGGGCGGTCAGGCTGGCGTCGACGGCATCCTCAATCTCCACCAGCCGGGCAATGTCGCTGCCCTGCGGTCCGGTGGCAAAGCCGGTCCAGCCGGTGATCAGGGCCTGCACCGCCGACTGGATCATCATGCCGCGCCCGGTCGGCAGGCCGACCGACTGAACCTGCGCCCGCAGCCGGTCGGCGACCAGTTCCATCGACGCCATATGCGGAGGAGCCGCCGCGATCAGCAGCGCCGCATCGCGAGTCGCCCGCTGCTTGCGCCAGAGCGCCCGACCGAAACGAACCATCCAGTCCGTCCACAAGCCACCCGGCGCGACATCGTCGAGCGCCTCCAGAAACAGCCGGCTGGACATCAGTGCCAACAGGCTCTGCTTGTCGCCGACATGACGGGCGAGCGAGGGTGCCTTGGCGTCGAGCCGGGCCGCGACGTTGCGCAACGACACCGCCTCCAGCCCCTCTTCCTGCAACAGGGCGATCGCTTCATCGACGATGGCATCACGACTCAGTTTCATGACCGCCTTGTGGCAAAGCCGCCGGCCCGCCGCCAGCGCCTCAGTTGCGGCGCAGCTTTTTCAGCAGATGGTCCGCGCCCTTGTCGCCGATCATGATCGCGGTGGCATTGGTGTTGCCCGCCGGCAGGGTCGGCATGACGGAGGCGTCCGCCACCCACAGCCCATCCACGCCAAGGACGGCGAGATCGGCATCGACCACGGCCTGCGTATCGTCGGCCCGACCCATCTTGGCCGTGCCGACCGGATGATAGAGCGGGATCGACGCCATGCGGACATAACCCCGCAACTGCTCAGGATCGATCAGCGCCGCGCCGGGGCGCAATTCAGCCTTTATATGTGTCGCAATCGGTGTCTCGTTCAGGATGGCACGCGCGATACCGATTCCTTCGACAATCTGGTCGATATCATCGTCGCTGCCAAGCTGGCGATGTTCGATCTTGGGCGGCGCAAAAGGATCAGCAGAGCGCAGGCTGATCCGACCGCGATGACTGGGGCGCATCAGCCCGACCAAGGTGGAGACGGACGGCGTCTTGCGCAGCATCAGCCGGCCCTGCTCGTCGAAGTCGAAGGCGAAGGCGGCGAAGCTGATCTGGAGATTGGGGGCGGGCAGGTCCGCGCGGCTCTTCACAAAGGCCTGGGCATGGCCGATCGCCGTGGTCAGCGCGCCGCGCCGGGCGAGGGCATAGCGCAGGACTTGCCATGCGCCGCGCAGCCCCTGCGCGTCGCTGTTGAGGGTCCGTACATCGACTTCGTTGACGACATGGGTGCCGACATGATCCTGAAGATTGGTGCCGACGCCGGGGAGGTCGCGGACCACAGTGATGCCATGGGCGCGCAGATGATCAGCCGGGCCGATGCCGGACAGCATGAGGAGGCGCGGCGTGTTCATTGATCCGGCGCTCAGCACCACGCCATGGCGGGCGCGCAGGGTCTTCTCCACGCCATCCTGCCAGTAGACGATGCCGGTCGCGCGACCCTCCTCGATCAGGATGCGCAACAGTTGGGCGCCCAGCAGGATCGTCGGTGCCTTGCCGCCGCGCCGTTCATGGAGATAGCCGCGTGCCGCCGAACAACGCTCGCCCTTGCGTTGGGACACCTGCACATAATCGACGCCTTCGGCATGCTCGCCGTTGAGGTCCGGCGATCGGGCAATGCCCGCCGCCTGCGCCGCCGCAATCCACTGGTCGGTGATGGGGTAACGCGCGCGGCCTTCCGAAACGGCGATCGGGCCGCCGGTGCCGCGCCACTGGTCGGCGCCGCGCTCATTATCCTCCATCCGGCGGAAATAGGGCAGGACCGACTCATAGCCCCAGCCTGCCGCGCCCTGCCGCGCCCATTCGTCATAGTCCCAGCGATGGCCCCGAATGAACATCATGCCATTGAGGGCACTGCCGCCGCCCAGCATCTTGCCCGCCGGCCAGATATCCGCCCGGCCGCCCAGCGACGGGTCGGGTTCGACCTGATGGCACCAGTCATAGGCGGGGTTCTGGACGATGGCGCTGGTCAGCGCCGGGATGCGCGAGCGCATATGCCGGTCGGTCCCGCCTGCCTCGATCAGGGTGACGGACAGGCCCGCTTCGGCCAGCCGCCCGGTCATCGCGGACCCGGCCGATCCGCCGCCCACGACGATAATGTCGGTGTCTTCCATGATCGTTCCTAGAAATTGGACATGATGGCAGCGCTGGGCGCGTCGATCGGCTTGCCTGCGGCCTTCAGCTTCAACTCGCGGTCCCTTAGCGGTCCCTGCTCGGCGATCAGCCAGGCGTGGATGGCATCGACATCATCATTGCTCAGCAGATCGTCCCAGCGCGGCATGCCATTGGGGAGCAGCAGGCCGTCGCGCACAATCTGGTTGAAGACATCATGTGTGCCCGGCTGCATCCGGCGCAGATCCGGCGCGGTGGAGTGCAGTTGGTTGCTGTGGCAGATGGCGCAATTCTGGAAGAACAGCCCCTGTCCCTTTGCGATGATTGCGGGCGTCACGCCGGGCTTTTGCGCGGGTGGTGCTTCCGCGGGTTCCAGCGGCGGCAAGGGCGTGGGCTGCGGCACCGGGCCGCCGTCCAGCTTGAACACCAGGATGCGGTTGGCATTGCCGTTGCGATAGGCCGCCGAATAGCGCGGCACATAGCCCCAACCGCCACCGCCAAAGCCGGTCGCAACCGCGATATATTGCACGCCCTTCACCCGATAGGTCATGGGCGCGGCCATGATCGAACTGCCGGTGTCGATTGCCTTGATCAGCTTGCCAGTGTCAGCGTCGCGCACGATCAGCTTGCCGCCGATCGTGCCATGGACGATCAGGCCCGACGCGGTGGAGAGCATACCCATCCGGTCCTGCCAGCCCTCGGTCGGGACCGACCAGCGCGCCTTGCCGGTCAGCGGGTCGATGGCGCGCAATTCGCTGCTATAGGGCTTGTCCTTCACCCACTGCATTTCGGGCAGCTTTTCCACCTGTTCCCGGATCGCGGGCGGCAACGTGGGCAGCACCGCCTGCAATTGCGGAGTGAAGATCAGGGTCGTCTGGACATTGAGCGCCTTGGGCCGGCGTGCTTCCACCGGGGTGCCGGGCGGCACGGTGAACATCAGGTTCCCCATGTCCAGCACCGAGGCATAATAGCTCTTCCGCTCCGCGTCATAGGCGGCCGGATACCAGTTGCGCGCGCCCGCCGACGCCGGGAAGATGAGGCGCGGGCCGTTCCAGAAATCGGTGCGGTCCGGCGTCATCTGCGGCACGCCATCCTTGTCGAAGCCCTTGGTCCAGTTGGTCCGCACCAGCGGATTGACGCGCAGCGGCTTACCGGTTTCGCGGTCCAGCACGAACAGATAGCCGTTCTTGGGCGAATGGAGGATGACCGGGCGAACCTGCCCGTCCACCTCCATCTCTGTCAGCACCATCGGCTGGGTGGCGGTGAAGTCCCAGCTGTCGCCGGGCGTTTCCTGATAATGCCATTTGACCGCGCCGCTCTTCGCATCCAGCGCGACGATGGACGAAAGATAGAGATTGGTGCCGCCCCTGGGCGATCGGGTGGCGATCGAATAGGGGCCGCCATTGCCGACGCCGATATAAACGGCGCCATATTTGGGATCATAGTTGATCGCGTCCCAGACGGTGCCGCCGCCGCCAATGTCCCAGCGGCTCTTGGCGTCCCAGGTCTTGAGCGCAGCGTCGAGCGCCTTGTCCTCCTGCGGACCCTTCGCCGGATCATGGGGTACGGTGTAGAAGCGCCAGGCCTGCGTGCCGTCGGCGATCCGATAGGCAGTAACGTAACCGCGCGTGTCATATTCCGCGCCGGCATTGCCGAGGATGACGAGGTCGCCCGCCACTTCGGGCGCGCCGGTGCTGGTATAGCCGCGGCTGTGATCGACCACCGTGTCGACCTTCCACAGGGTTTTGCCAGTTTTGGCGTCGAGCGCGTAGAGCATGCCGTCGAGCGCGCCGACCATCACCTTACCATTGGCGACGGCAACGCCGCGATTGGCCTGATCGCAACAGGCGGAGCGGTTCGCCTGCATGTCCACCGCCGGCTCGAAAGTCCAGAGCGCCTTGCCGGTCGCTGCGTCGAGCGCATAGACGCGGCCGAGATTGCCGCTGGTATACATTACCCCATCGACCACCACCGGCGTCGCTTCCTGCACGCGACTGGTGTTGAGGTCATAGGACCAGGCGAGGCCGAGCTTGCCGGCATTATCCTTGTCGATGTCGGTCAGGCGCGAATGATGGCTGCCCCAGACGTCGCCGCCGGTATAGGGCCAGTCGTCGCCGGCGCCGCTGGCGCCTGCTGGACCGCGACCGGTGCAACTGGTCAGCGCCAGCAGCCCCGCTATGATCAGCAATGACTTTTTCATGCTGTTGATCACAGGGGCCAGCTTTCCTTGTGCGCCAGCATCACGTCGCGCAGGCTCCTGGGCTTGCGGCCGGTGATCTTTTCCACCCAGTCGGTTTTCTGCGCGAAATAGCCTTCGCGGATCGACTGGCCGAAGGTGACCATATCATCGCTGGACCAGGGGATCGGCCCGTCGGGGATGATGTCGGACGCATGGCGCGGAGCACCGAGCGAATCGAAATAGGCGAACATCGCCTCGTCATCGACGGCTTCGACCAGAATCGGCTTGCCGGCCAATTCGCTGGCCATCGCCATCGCCTGCGGAATGGTGATGAGGTCGGGACCGGTTAGGACATAGGCCTGATTCTCATGCCCTGTCTGGGTCAGCACGCCCACGGCGGTCGCGACGCAATCGTCGCGGCTGACGAAGGCGACCGGGCCATCACCGCAATTGTCGGGCTTGCCGCCGAACATCAAAGCGGGGATCGTCATCGGCCCGGCGATCGCTTCGGCATATTGGCTGTCGCGCAAATGGGTCCAGGCCGCGCCGGACGCTTCGATAATCTCCTCGGTGGCGCGATGGTCGTTCTTCACGATCGCCGGGTTGCCGGGTTCGTCGGCGGCTATGATCGAGGTGTAGACGATATGGCGGACACCGGCCGCGACCGCCACCTCCACCGCGTTGCGATGCTGGCCGACGCGGGTGCCGACGCGGGCGGTGCTGATCAGCAGCATCTTTTCGCCCCCGGCCATGGCGGCGGGCAGGCTGGCGGGATCATCGAAATCAGCGAAGCGGACGTCCGCGCCGCGGGCCGCCAGATCAGCCAGCCTCGCCGGTGCGCGGGTCAGCAATATCGCGTCCTGCGGTGCGATCTTTTCCAGCAGCAATTCCGCCGCCGCACGGCCGAACGCACCTGAAGCGCCTGAAATGATGATCTTCCCCATGCGTCCTCTCGCTTGCATGATCTGCTCTCTTGTTGCAGATAATCGTAACGAATGTTATTATTGCGTCAAGCCATAGATGCCAAGGAGAGTGACTATCATGCCTTCCCTTCCGATCGAGGACCGGATCGCGCTGCAAGACCTGATCGCCGCCTATAGCTGGGCGCTCGATACCGGCGATGTCGACGGGCTGGTCGCCTGTTTCACGCCGGACGCGCGCATGGTGGAGGAGGTGTTCGACGATCCCGACATATGGGAAGGACATGAGGGGATTCGCGGGATCGCCGAACATTATCGCAATGCGCCGGGCTTTCCGGGCCGCCAGCATCATGTGACGCAGACGCAATATACGGCGCAGGCGGATGGGAGTTGCACCATGCGCTCCTTCGCCTTCGTGACGGAGTGCGAGGGCGAGCCGCCCTATCTGCTGCGCTTTGCCGGATGGTATGACGATCATGCGGTCAAGGGTTCGGACGGCCAGTGGCGCTTCCATCGCCGCACGGTGCGATTGTGGGATGGCGAGGTGCTGAAGAATTTCCCGGGGCGCGGGGAATGGGTGCCGCGCAAGCGGCCGGATTCGCTGATTATCCGGCGGTGATTGGAGCACCGGGCCTCGAACAAAATCCGTTCGGCCCTTCGACAAGCCCAGGAGAGCCTGTCGAAGGGCCGAACGGATTTTATCTTAGCGGCGGATCATCACCCAACTGAGAGCAGATACCATCTTGCTGTCAGGCGCAACGGCGCAGTGACCGGCCTTGTCCAGCGCCAGTTCGGCAAAGGCTTCCGGCCATGCTGCACCGGAGAGATGTGCCAATCTGGCAACGGCAGCGCCGTCTGACCCGCAATTCGCCGTCATGCGCTCCTTCTCATGACGCACCAACGCCATGCGACGATATCCTGCTTCGGCGGCAATTTCCCCGATCAGCAATTCGTCACTCCTTCGGGTGACGGCGAAGATCGCCACGGGTGATGTAGCGAGCAAGGCCTGCATCTGCCGCACCCGGTCGCCTTCCAGCGCTACGACCTGTCCGCCCAGATAGTGCGCGCGGGCGGCGAAGCGGCGACCGGCCATCAATTCAGGATCATGCAGCAGGAGCGGTACAGTCGCTGCTTCCGCCCGTCCACCAGCCAGCGCCGCCGATGCAACGGCTGCGCTGGCCAGAAACCCCCGCCGGGACAGGCTGCTCATGGCTTGCCCCCCTTCGCCAGATGCTCCGCAATCAGTTGCAGATCAGCGTCGCTCACTTCACCGCGCGGGATGGCGGGCATGTTGCCGATGCCCATGCGCGCCGCCTGCACGACATAGTCGGCGGTCAGGTCGGTCCGCTTTTCCAGCAGGGGCTGGTCGCTGCGCCGCGCCAGCAGGCCCGTCCCCATGCCGCCCGGTCCATGGCACATGGCGCATTTTTCCAGATAGAGTTTCTCGCCCGGAGCCGCTTGCGGCCGCGACGACAGGGTTTCGGGTGCAGGCAAGGGCGGCGGTCCCTTGGGTGCCTCCTTCGGCGCTTCACTCGCGCGG
>JAGVJS010000415.1 GCA_020051025.1 Sphingobium sp.
CTTGTCCTGCCGCCTGCGCTGGGCTGGCCGCTCCTGCTCGGCCTGCTGGCGCTGCTCTGCGCACTGGCGGCGTTGCTTGGGCCGATCTGGGCCAGCGATGTCATGCTGGTGACAGGCAACATCATGTTGCTGGCCACCGCAACCGGTTTCGGCCTGCTTGTCTGGAAACAAGTCCGTCGTCGCAGCGCCCCGGCACCGGTCCGACGGCGGGCGGTGCCGGCATGATGCTGACTATCGGCCTGCTCTATCTGTCCCTGTTCGCGCTGGCGGCGCGGATGCAGCGGCATCGTCCGGTCCTGCTGGAAGCCTGGCAGAAGCGACGCTTCGTTGCCCATCTCGAACTGGCGGGCTGGACATTGTTCGGTCTGTCGCTGCTCAGCCTGTGGCTGTGGCAGGATAAGGGCATGGCGCTGGTTGCCTGGGTCGGTCTGCTGCCCCTGCTGGGCGGGATAGTGCTGCTCGGCATGACCTACCGTCCCGTCGTGCCGCGCGCCGGCGTCCCCCTCGCGGCCTTCCTGCTGATAGCCGGGCTTCTGGTCTAACCCTTCATGTCGATGGTGGCGATCAGGCCGCCCTCTTCGGCGTTGCGCAGCCGCACCGATGCTTCGAAACTCATCGCCAGCGACCGGCTGATGGTGAGGCCGATGCCCGTGCCATGGCGGCCGCCCGGCTGGCTGCTGGTGCCGCGCGTGAAGGGTTCGAACATCTGGTCGAGCTGATCGGCCGGAATTCCAGGGCCATGATCGCGCACATGGATCAGCAGCCGCCCGCCTGACCGCGCGCAACTGATCTCCGCGCTACCGCCATATTTGACGGCATTGTCGACCAGATTGGCGATGCAACGGGTCAGCGCGTTGAGCTTGACCCGCACCGTTCCGCCGCAGCCGCCGGTGAATTGAACCGGCGCGTCCAGTTCCTCCGCATCCTCCGCCATGCTGGTCAGCAGGGAATCGATGTCGAGCGAGGACCATTCCTCCCGCGCCTCGATACTGCTGGCCAGGTCCAGTCCCTCACGCACCAATGTCTGCATCGCCTGATGATCGGCCAGCAGGCGTCCGCGCAACTCCTCATTCTCCACCAGTTCCAGCCGCAGCCGCAGCCGGGTGAGCGGAGTCTGGAGATCATGGCTGATCGCCGCCAGCAATTGCGTCCGCTCGGCAAAACCGGCCCGCGCGCGACGTTGCATCAGGTTGAAGGTGGAGAGGGCCGCACGCACTTCCTCCGGCCCGGTTTCGGGAATTTCTTCCGGATCGAGCGACACGGAAAAGGCCTCCGCCGCCTGTTCAAGCCGGTGCAGCGGCTTCGCCACGATGCGTCCGACAAGAATGGACAGGCCCGCCGAAGCGGCGATGATAACGATCAGGTACAGCGGGTTGAAGACCGTACTGGGTGGCTTGGCCATGCGCGGGAAGCTGAGCGCGATAGCCCGGCGCTGGCCGATCCCGTCGGTATAGCGCACCACCCAGCAATCCGGACGCGGCGCATCGACCAGCCCGGCGACGAACTCCTTCGCCTTGTAGCGATCGGGAAAGCAGAGGCCGGCGGGCACCTGGCCCGCTTCGGGTTGGGATTGCGGGCCAAGACGCGCCCTCAGCAGGGATTCCAGATCGGCATCCGGTTCGCTCAGGCTGATGCCTTCCGGCGCAGGCGCTGCGCCGATAATGCTGTGTGTCGCCATCATCGTTTCGATCCTTTTGGGATCGCGACGGAAACGATCGGCCACATCGACAGCGCTGGCAATGACGCGTTGGCGGCGTATCCGTTCGAAGTCGTGATGCCGCGTCTGTTCCGCCACCAACAGCGCAACGATCGCTGCGACCGACATGCCCAGCGTCAGGATCAGGAAAATCTGTCCCGCCATCGAACGAAAGAAGTTGCGGGCACGCGCGATCGAGGGGCGGATCATGTATGCTCCACCGTACAGGCCAGCACATAGCCCTCGCCGCGCACCGTCAGGATCAGATCCTCGCCGCCCGGCAGCGTCGCCAGCTTGTGCCGCAGCCGGCTGATCTGAAGGTCGATCGACCGGTCGAAGGCAGCGGTGGCGCGCCGTTCGGGCAGCAACGTCTCCCGATCCAATACTATATTGGGTTCGTCGATGAAGCGGCTTAGCAGGCGGAATTCGGCGGAGGACAGCATTACCAGCCGCTCGTCCGGCGCGACCAGCCGCCGCTGAACCAGATCGACGCGCCACGGCCCGACATGGGCGTAACGCATCGTTGCGGCCGGGCGCGCTGCCGGTCCGGTCCGCGCGCGCCGCAACAGGTTGCGGATGCGCACCAGCAACTCGCGTGGCTCAAACGGCTTGGTCAGATAATCATCAGCACCCAGTTCCAGTCCCAGCACCCGGTCGATCGCGCTGCCCCGCGCTGTAACCATGATGATCTGTACGTCGGACCCTTCCGACCGCAACTCACGGCACAGCGACAGGCCGTCGCCGTCAGGCAGGTTCAGGTCCAGCACGATCAGGTCGACATCCTCGTCGCGCAGCGTCTGGCGCAGGTCGGCCAGGTTGGCGGCGGCCAGCAGCCGGTAATTTTCCTGCCGCAATTGTCCCACGATCAGGTCGCGGATATCGGCATCGTCATCGACCACCAATATGGTGGCGGGACGGAAGGAAGATGCATCGGCCATGGTCCGTCCTAGCGCGGGACCGGTGAAAAGTCTGCGCCTCTTCGCGTCTGATACAGGCTGATACAAAGCGATACGCGACTGTGCGACTGTGCGACCTATCGTGGCAATCCGAAAATAAGTCGCTCTACCAAGAGACACGCAAAGCCGCGATGAGGACGCTGTCGGCTCCCCCCGCCGACACAGAAAGTCCTTGCGATGCCTGTTCCGCCTTCATGGGCGGGAAACCGGTATAGCGGGCCGCCCGATCGCGCACATTCCCTCCCTCCCCCTTGTGCGTCCGGGTCGGTTCTCCCGTTGCACCGGTGGGCATCGCAGGGGCCGAATGGTTCGTTGTCGAGGATAAGCGTCACATCATGCCCATCGCCACCCTGCACTTTCTTCGGGTCGCACCGATCGCTCTTGCCTTCAGCCTTGCGGCATGCGGGCAACAGAAGCCGCCGGAAAAGGGGCCGGTGGAAGTGGGCGTGGTGACGCTGACGGCGGAAAATACGACGGTGTCGAGCGAATTGCCCGGCCGTACAGTGTCGACCATGATGTCGGAAGTGCGTCCGCAGGTGGTGGGCCTGATCCAGAAGCGCTTCTTCACCGAAGGCGCGATGGTCAGCGCCGGCCAGCCGCTCTACCAGATCGAC
>JAGVJS010000296.1 GCA_020051025.1 Sphingobium sp.
AGCACCGCCGACATCGTTGTGACCGGTAGCCGCATCGCTTCGCCTGCCCTGACCTCACCCAGCCCGCTGCAAGTGCTGACATCGGAAACCTTGCAGAATAACGGCATCATCAACGTGCAGGATGCCCTGCAACAAAATCCGGCGATCGGTCTGCCCGGCCTCAGCCGCACCACGACGGCCAATTCCACCAATCCCGGCCTGTCGACCGTCAACCTGCGCAATTTGGGGGCGGATCGCACGCTTGTGCTGATCGATGGGCGCCGTTCCGTCGCAGGCGTCCCTGGCACCGCCCAGGTCGACCTGTCGATGATTCCGACGCCTTTTGTAGAGCGGGTCGATGTTCTGACCGGCGGTGCTTCCGCCGTCTATGGATCGGACGCGGTCGCTGGCGTCGTCAACTTCATCTACAAGAAGAAATATGAAGGGCTGCTGCTCAATGCGCAGGCCGGCATTTCGGAACGTGGCGACGATCGCCAGATCGCGGTCAATGCCACCTACGGCCATAATTTCGCCGATGGCCGCGGCAATTTCATGGTCTATGGCGGCTATGTGAACGAGGGGGCGGTGGATGCCCGCGGCCGCAGCTTCTCGCGCTATGACTATACCAGCCTCGGCACGATCCAGCGAGTGGCGGGCAACAGCGCCGCCAATCTGACAGCGGCGCAGAATATCTTCACGCCCTTCTACAACCCGTCCAATGTCGGCCCCGGTGGCGTCTTCGTGATCGGATCGCAGACCAACCGGGTGATCGACGCCGATGGCAGCTTCCGTGCCTATAATGCGGCGACCGACGGCTGGAACCGGGCGGAATGGGGCCTGCTGGCGTCACCGTCGGAACGCATGACCTTTGCCGGCCGCTTCAACTTCGATGTCAGCGACAACGTCAATGTCTTTTCCGAAGTCACCTATTCCAATGTTGTCACAAAGGGACGGATGGAAGCGTCGCCGATGCGGACCGACAGCGCGCTTGGCGCCTTTACCGGGACCAACGGCTTCTATCCCATCCAGTCCCGCGTACTGGTGCCAGGCGGCAACGGGGCGACCATGCTGGTCAACAATCCCTTCGTGCCGCAGGCGGTTCTCGACGCGGCGACGGATCGCACCGGCGATGGCCTCAAGGATCTGAGCTTCCTGATCCGTGCCACCGCCTTCGCGCCCGGCACCCGGACCATCCCGACAGAGCGCGACAATTTCCGTGCGGTGTTGGGTACGACCGTTGATCTGGGCAACAGCTGGAAATTCGACGCCTATTATCAATATGGTTTCACCAAGCAGAACCAGTCCATGTCGGGTCTCGCCAACCTCTATAACCTGGCTGAGGGCCTACAGGTCATCACCGACGTCTACGACTTCGATCGGGATGGCAGCACGACCGATGCGGTATGCGCCAATGCTGATGCGCGGGCGCGCGGCTGCGTGCCGATCAACGTCTATGGTCAGGGCAAGCTGACGCAGGAGATGGTCGATTATCTGGAAGTCAGCCTCCAGCGCGATTCCAAACAGTCGATGCATGTCGCTGCCGCGAACCTGACCGGCACCCTGTTCACCCTGCCCGGCGGTCCGGTGCAGATCGCGGTCGGCGCGGAATATCGTAAGGAAGCAAGCCGCGATATATTCGACCCGCTGACCAATGCGGCCCGCAACGGCTATGTCCAGCTTACCGACACCCGCGGCAGTTTCAACGTCAAGGAAGCCTATGGCGAACTGGTCGTGCCGATCCTGTCGGACACGCCTTTTTTCCAGAATTTGACGCTGCGCGGCGCTGCGCGCATGTCGGATTATTCGACGGTCGGCACTTTCTATGCCTGGAATGCGGGCGTCGAATGGGCGCCGGTCGAGGATATCCGCTTCCGCGCCGTCTATGCCCATGCGGTGCGCGCGCCCAATATCGGCGAACTGTTCGCGGCGCAGGCCGCCGGCATCGTCACCATCACCGATCCATGCCAGGGCATCACCCTGACGACGACCGGTGCCATTGCCGACAATTGCCGGGCCGTGCCGGGCATCCTCGCCAATATTCAGCAGAACGGTTCCTTCACCCTGACCCAGGCAGACCTGTCCGGCGTCGGTGGCATAACCGCGTCCAATCCCAATATCCGGCAGGAAACGGGCAAGACTCTGACCTTGGGCGTCGTCATCAACCCCAAGTCGATCTATGCCCTGCGTAACCTGACACTGACCGCCGACTTTTTCGACATCAAACTGGAAGACGCCATCAGCCGCGTGCCGGCGGCGACCGTGCTCAACAAATGCTATCGGGAAGGGCAGTCGGACTTCTGCCAGTTCGTGACCCGTCGCACCGTCGCGTCGGGCGCCTACAGCATCGGCTCGGTCGAACAGGTGGTGCGTGGCCTCATCAACAGCGGCGGCTCCTTCTCGCGCGGCCTCGATTTTACGCTCAACTACAGCCATGAAATGCTGGGCGGCCGGGCCAGTGTGTCGGCGGCATGGACCCATCTGCTCAAGAACGGCTTTCGCGCGCTGACCGGTGACGCCTATGACAATACCATGGGTGAAATCGGCACGCCGCGGGATTCGGTGAATCTGGGCCTCAACTGGGCGAATGACGATTTCGGCATCACCATCAACAATGAATATATGGGGCCGCAGGTTCTGGATTATGAAAATTTCCAGACCCTGTATCGCCTGGCCGACGGATCGGTGCCGGATGAGAAATATTTCCGCGTGAAATCCAAAATCTACACCGACATGCAGGTCCGTTTCACCTCGATCGCCAATTTCGAATTCTATATCGGCGCGAAGAACATGTTCGATGTGAAGCGTCCGCCGATCTGGGGCGGTCTGCCCGGCAATGTGAACGGCACTTATGACGTGCTGGGCCGCCGCTTCTACACCGGCGTGCGCATGAAGCTCTGATCTTTGATCGGAAAGAGGAAAAGGGCGGCGCCGATGGCGTCGCCCTTTTTTCGTCAGTCTGCACTGTCCAGCAGCAGCACCCAGTCATTGCCCGGCATAGCCGTTCCGGGCGGCGTGAACAGTTGCTGACCGCGATTGGGGAAGCTGCCGATCGGCTGCGTCTTGCCGGTGCGCGGATCATACCAGGCTGCGCGAACGCGACCGCCGCCGATCCGCCCCATCTGCACACGAAACGGTTTTCCGCTATAGCTATAGGCCATGGCATAGCGGTCGCCGCGCGTCGCCGCCACCCGATCATAGCGCTGCCCATTGTCGACGATCAGCGCCTGATCCGGCACGCGTTCTTGATAGGGGCGCGACAGCATCAGATCTTTCAGGTGGCGCATCTGTCCCGCACCCGGCGCATCGACTGCTGTCTGCCAAGGAATATGCGCCCAATAGGCCGCCTTCTGCCCCGGCACATGGAACTGCATCACGCTGTTTTCGCCATATGTATGGCCAAAGGCTCCGGCAAAGACCGACCACCAGGCATAGCGTCGCACATCCGCTGCCTCCCAGATCGGCTCCGGCACCTTATCCAGCCCATGGGGAATATTCTCATACCATCGATGCTGGGCTTGGCCGGGCTGCGCGCCCAGTCGTCGGCGACATATCGCCAGTTATCCTCGCCCCGTGCGCAGGGTGTGCTGTCCTGCGCATAGCTTTGGTGGCCGGACTGAAACATGTTGAAGTCCAGCCAGTCCGCATCATGGAAAGTCCAACTGGAATCGGTCCGCCCGAATGGATGAAATGTCATCAGATGGTCGGGATCGATCGCCTTGATCGTCTTGCCCAGGGCCTGCCACGCGACGGTCGCCATATCGGCATGGGTATCACCCCCATTCAGCCAGATGATGTTGGGCTTGCCCTTGTACCGTCCGGCCAGAAAGCGCCCATAGACCGGCGCGCTGTCCACCGTCAGCTTGCGCATTTCGGCAAATGTGCCCCAGGCGGGCACCAGCGCCAGATAAAGGCCATGGGCCGCCGCCCGATCGACTACCCAGTCGAGATGGTCCCAATAGTCATATTGGCCTGGCTGGGCGGGATCGTTCCCCGGCGTCACCCGCGGTTTCGTTATGTCGCCATTGTCCAGCGCCGGGCCGGTTATCGCATTGGCCATTTCCGGTCGATGCAGGATCATCACCTGAATGACGTTGAAGCCCTGCGCCGCTCGGTGGGCCAGATAGCGTTCGGTATCGGCCCGATCCAGCCGGGATAGCATCAGCCAGCCGGTATCGCCCAGCCAGAAGAAGGGCTTGCCGCCCGCTTCGACATAGCGGCCATTGGCCGAGACATGGAGGGCAGGCGTCAGCGAGGGTTTCGGCGTTTGCGCGGCCACCGGCGCGGTGGTGCCGGCCAGCAGGCCAGCCAGCAACATGGCCTTACGGATCATCGCGACGCCCTCCCTATCAGCTTAGGCTGGCTTCCAGTTCCTCCAGCGACTTGCCCTCGTTGCGCGGCGCACCCCAGAAGCCGATGATGCCGCTCACCACCAGAAAGCCGGTCAGAATCCAGGCCAGATTGGTAAAGCCCGTCGCCGTCAGCACCGGCACGAAGAAGCTCCAGATGCCCAGCAATATGCGCACGATGGCGAACATCACGCCCTGCGCGGTGCTGCGCAGCAGGGTTGGGAACATCTCCGAACTCCACAGTTGGAAGAAACATTGCGCACCGAACCCCTGACCGAACGCCATCAGGAAGACATGCACCAGCGCGACCGTCAGCGTCAGCGGGAACAGTGCCAGCAGCGACATGCCGATCACCTGAATGATCGCGGACACCAGAAACATCATCCGCTGGTTCACCTTGTCCGACCAGCGCATGAATATCAGCCAGATCGACGCCATACCGATCAGGAAGCTGCCGGCCTGAATCGCGACCGACACGGCCTGACTCTGGTCGCCCACGGTGCGCAATATATAGGGGAAGAAGAAGCCGTTCGTACCCGCCCACAGATTCCAGAACACATACATGCCGGCCAGGAAGGCCATGGACCGGATATGCTGGCGAGTGAACAGGTCGCGCAGGCCCACCTTGGGCTGGCTTCGCGCCGCCTCGCTCGCCTGCGCATCCAACCAGCGCTGCGATTCCTGCATCTTCGACCGCAGGAAGGTCAGCGCCACCGCCAATATGGCAAGATGCGCAAACACGATCCGCGCGCCCAGCAGGCCCAGCGGCGTCAGCGCCAGAAACATCAGCAGCACCACGACCGGCCCCAGATACCACAGCACCTGTGCCACGCCGCTATGCTTGCCGCGCGCGCCCTTGGGCGCCATTTCTGCGATCAGCGACCAGGATGCGGGAATGTCCGCGCCCACCGCCAGCCCGACGAGGAAGAAGCCGACCACGATCATCCAGGCATTCATCGCAAAGATCAGCCACAACATGCCGAAAGCATAGAACAGCATGTCATACTGGTAGATCTTCTTGCGACCGAACAGGTCGCACAGTCGTCCGCCGATGAATGCACCGACGCCGGCCGAAATCGCATTCGGGCCAAAGGCGCCGATCATGCCGACCAGATCATTGCTGAGCCGGTAGGTTTCGACCCATAGCGCTAATGCAGCGGAGCCAGCCACGATCGATCCGGCATCGATATAGTTGGCAAGACCAGCCAGGATGCTATTCTTCCAGGCATCGTCCGGTTGCTGATCGACCGGAAAGGCGTCGACGGCTGTCGTTGCGGACATGATTTCCTCCCCTCGCAAAGCCTTGATGGCCTTGCATTTGTATGACATGTTTGCTCATATAATACTATTATTATGAGCGCCAGTCCTGATCGGACTTCCCGGCGACAATCTCAAAAAAGGAGGGGATGCGGTGACGGTTTCTCGACGCAATATGCTGACCGGGGCGATGACGATGGGGGCCGCGGCGATCAGCGGGCCGCTGGTCGCACGCACGACCACGGGGAAGATGGAACGTTGGGGCGTGTTCGAACTCCGTTTCGACGGTCCGAAGGACGGCAACCCTTTTGATGAAGTGACCCTCGCCGCCAGCTTCTCCAGCGATGGCCGGACCATCCGGGTGCCCGGCTTCTACGATGGCGACGGCGTCTATCGCATCCGCTTCAGTCCGCCGGACGTCGGCAACTGGCAATGGACCAGCATCAGCAACGCACCTGCGCTGAACGGCAAGAGCGGCAGTTTCGACTGCATCGCACCGTCGAAGGACAATCATGGTCCTGTGCGCGTGGTCGGCGGTTATCATTTCGCCTATGCCGACGGCACGCCCTTTCGTCAGGTCGGCACCACCTGCTACAGTTGGGCGCTGCAAAGCGACGCCAAATGCGCCGAAACGCTGGCGACGCTGAAGACGGCGCCGTTCAACAAGATGCGCATGCTGGTCTTCCCCAATGTGGAATCGGTTGCGACCAATCCCTTTGTGCGGACCGGCCCCGGCCCTAAGGACTGGGATCCGGCCCGGCCGGACCCGGCCTATTTCCGCCGGTTTGAGGATCGGATCCAGAAACTGGGCGCGCTCGGGATCGAAGCGGACGTCATCCTCTATCATCCCTATGATGAAAAGCGCGGCTATAACGACATGAAGCGCGCCGATGACGAGCGCTATGTCCGCTACTGCATCGCCCGCTTCGGCGCCTATCGCAACCTCTGGTGGTCGATGGCGAATGAATATGATGATGTGAAGACCAAGACGATGGATGATTGGGACCATCTGTTGCAACTGGTCCAGACGGAAGACCCGCATGACCGGCTGCGCTCCATCCATCAGATCACCGTCTATTACGACAATCGCAAGCCGTGGATCACCCATAGCAGCATCCAGAACGGCGCTGCTGTTCTGGATGATGTCCGCGCACAACTGCATCGCAGCTTCGGCCTGAAGCCCGTCATATTCGATGAGGTTTGCTATGAGGGCAATTCGAAGCTGCGCTGGGGCAATCTGACCGGCGAGCAAATGGTCGAGCGCTTCTGGTGGGGCCTGATGGGCGGCACCTATGTCGGGCACAGCGAAACCATCGATCCCAATCAGAATGCCGATCATTCATGGCTGGGGCAGGGCGGCCGGCTTCAGGGCACCAGCCCGCCGCGCCTCGCCTTCCTGCGCCGCATCATGGAGGAAGGGCCGGCGCCTGGCATGGAGCCGATCCAGACCTGGTGGAACTATTCGCTCGCCGGCAAGGAGTTCGAATATTATCTCCATTATTTCGGATTGGATCAGCCGAAGGCATGGCCGGTCGTGCTACCGGGCAAGAAGGGCCAGCCGATGAACAGCTATCGCCTGGACATTATCGACACATGGGCCATGACCGTCACGCCGGTCGATGGCCTGTTCCGCATGCAGCGGCATGGCGACTATGATTTCCATGATCCCGCCCGCCCGACGGTGACGCTGCCGGGCAAGCCCTGGCTGGCCGTGCGCCTGGTCAAGGTCTGACCCATGAGTCAGCCCGGTACGCCGGCGCCGGGCTGACCGCCTCAACCCTGCTGGGTGCGTGACAGACTCCGCGACACCTTGATCGCACCGAAATCAATGATCTCGCCCATCAGTCGGCCGGCTTCCTCAGCCGCACCCGCCTCGATCGCATCCACAACCCGCTCATGGCGCAGCACGGTTTCCTCATGCATGTCGTCTTCCTCCAGCGGCAGCATCAGGAAGGATGCGACCAGCGCCACCTGCGTCACCGTGGAAAAGGCGTTGAGCAGGAAATTGCCTGAGGCCGAACCGATCGCCTGATGGAAGGCCAGATCTGCCTCGGCGAATTTCTGGCGCGATCCCACGGCATCGCGCATCCCTGCGACGGCCGCGCGCAGCAGTGCGATATCCTCGGGCGTGGCGCGATGG